>CAWBHO010000082.1:0-12673 GCA_963788415.1 uncultured Acidobacteriaceae bacterium
AGCGCGGCGGCCATCGCCTGCTCGGCCAGTTCGGCGTCAGCCTTCTGATGAACGCCGACAATCTGCGCAGGGCGCGCCGGGTTTACAGACCGGATCTTGTCCGCGGTCTTGACCCGCCGGCCGCCGATGATGAGGTCATACTCGCGACCTAGCTGACTGGCGACCGCGCTGAGCGCGGCCTCGATCGCGCGCGCGTTTTCCGGCTCCTTGAAGTCGGTAAACGGCTCATTTTGAAACCCGCCCTGGGGCAGGCACGACTGAATTGAGGGGGTGTATGTTGGGTTTGCCATCACCCATTGATTGTAGTCCAGAGGCCGCAGTGGAGACGAGCCGGACCAAACCGGAGAACCGGATCAGCCTACCGCGCCTCCACCAGCGCATCGGTCGTCTTGCTCATCTCGGCCGTGCGCTCCAGCTTTTCCCAGTTGAAAGGTTTGCCGTCGATGGCGCGCTTGACGGTTTTGAACAGGACGAGGGAAAAGACCTGGCGGTAGGCGAAACGCTGTAGCCAGATGTGAAACAGCAGCCAGCCATCGCCCTTGTTGGCCGGGTGACGGCGCTCCAGACTGAAGGCCACCGAGGAGGTGACGAAGTCGATCAGCAGAAAGGCTCCAAAGTAGGCCAGCAGCTTTTCAAAGCCGGCCGCGGAGGCTGCCAGGGGGTGGTAGTAGCGGTTGATGAAGTAGTTGACGACACCGGCCACGAACATCAGGTCGATGAAGGGTGAAAGGAGCGGCATCAGCATCTGAAAGACGAGAATGTTGGGCAGCGCGAACAACCCCATCGCCCGGTTGCGCACAAAGGCTGCGCGATGCTTCCAGACTGCCTGCAGGGTGCCGAACGACCAGCGGAAGCGCTGGCGCATCAGCCCCTTGGCGTCGATGGGAGCCTCGGTGAAGGCCAGGGCGCGGTCTTCGTAGTCGACTTTGAGACCCTGTTCGAGCAGGTTCATGGTCAGGTCCGCGTCTTCGGCCACGGTGTTCAGCGGATAGCCGCCGGCGGCCTTGACCGGGGCGGTGCGCCAGGCGCCAATGGCTCCGGGAACGACCGTGACCACGTGAAACAGGTCCAGGGCGCGGCGCTCGAAGTTCTGGCTGGTGATGTATTCGAGGGCCTGCCAGCGGGTCCAGAGATTCACCCGGTTGCCCACCTTGGCGTTTCCGGCCATGGCGCCGATGGTGGGGTCCTGAAAGTGGGGAATGAGCTTGCTGACGGCGTCGGCTGCAATGACCGTGTCGGCGTCGATGCCCACGTAGATCTCCTCGTCGAGCCGGTCGAGGGCGTAGTTGAGCGCGGCCGCCTTGCCGCCGTTTTCCTTGGTGAGAACCTGCACGCGGCCGGCGGCGATCTCGGCCGCGTAGGCCTCGCGAGCCACGTCGTAGGTGCGGTCGCTTGATCCGTCGTCGATCACGATGATGTGGAGGTTGGAGTAGTCCGAGTTGAGCACCGAGCGGATGGTGCGAACAATCACCTTCTCCTCGTTGTAGGCGGGAATGAGCACGGCCACGCGGGGATTGTAGCCGGGCACGGGCAGGCGGCGAGGCCGGCGCAGGCGATCGATGAGCGCCAGAATCCCCACCAGCAGCAGGCGCAGGCTCATCAGAATATCGCCCACGAAGAAGACCATCACAACAAATTTGCCGACGAAGGCCATGCTCGAGAAGGCAATGGAATCGGGCAAGGCACGCACTTTTTGCCAGAAAGTGAGCGGGGGCATGACCTGGGCGGTGGTCTTGCCCATCAATGAAGAGACCGGGACGATCGTGTAGCCGTGGGCGCGCAAGGCATCGATCAACACCGGCAGCGCGGCCACCGTGGCCGAGCGATTGCCCCCGCCGTCGTGCATCAGGATGATGGAGCCGCGGAACTGCGGCTTGGTTTTCATGATCTCCAGTTGGTTGAGAACCGACTGGGTGATTTCCTCCGGGGATTTGTGGGGATGCTCGTTCCAGTCGTCGGTATCGATCTTGTTGCCGACGATGATGTACCCGTCGCGCTGAATGCGCACCACCGGCGCGGCCTGGTCGTCGGTGTCGGGCTCTTCGTCGATGTCGTAGGGGGGGCGAAAATAGAGCGGCTGCACGCCCAGCTTGCTGGCGAAGAGGCGCTCGGTGAGCGTGACCTCGAGGTCCAGTTGGCGGTTAGAGACTTCGCTGATGTCCGGATGCGTGTAGGTGTGGTTGCCGATCTCGTTGCCCTCGCTCAGCACCCGCCGCATCAGGCCCACATTTTCCTGAGCCTCGGCTCCAATCATCATGAACGTGGCGGTGACGCCCTTCTTCTTCAGAATGTCGAGAATCTTCGGCGTCCACTGGGGGTCGGGACCGTCGTCGAAGGAGATGGCGACTTCATGCGGATGGTAGCCGTAGTACTGGATGGTGTACGTGCGCGGGTACACCTCCATGTGCTCGTTGACGATGAGCTTCTTGCGTGGGTCCGCTTCGTTGGGATCGACCGTCACGGTGCGCCGGCCCGCCTGGGGCAGGCCGGCCACACGCATGATGTCGCCCTCGCCCTCGTTGTCCACGTCGTGACCGGGCTGAACCGAGCCAAGCTCCCCAACGGAGGCTGGATTGCTGGGCTTGTCCCAGACATTCCAGAGCGAACTGTCTTCCGAGCCCAGCCGCCACAGGGCAAAGGTCTCCAATCCAAGCCCGCGGGCGGCGCGCATCTCGTTGAGCAGCGTCACGCCGTCCAGAAACCAGATCACGTGCCGCTGGTTGTTGTCCTCGTCGATGTATTCGAAATGGGCATTGAGCGATTTTTGATCCAGATCCAGGTCGGCGTCGGCGTCGGAGGCGTGTTGCCATGCATCGGAGACCGAAAGATCTTCCGTATCCAGCACCTGGGGAGAAGGCAGTTTCCGCCGGCGCCCATGGCTGGGCTGGGTGGGAATCGACATCGTCCAGTCGTAGCCGTAGTTGCCCATGGCGCAGATGAGTTTCTGCTTGGGCACGACCTTCAGCACGCGGCATCAGATTGGCGACAAACCAATCCTGGCTGGCGATGGGGCCCGGATCGCTGTCTGTCTGATGCTGGTCGTAGTTCATCAGCACAATGCCGTCCGAGCTGGCCGAAATCTGTTTCAGCTCACTGTCCGGAGTGGAGGCCGCCACGTTCACATAAAGCCGCAGGTTGCGCGGATGCAGGTCGCCGTAAAGCTCATGGACAAAGGTCAGGTACCCCTGGGTGGCATGGTCCGGCAGGCTCTCAAAGTCCAGCGAGATGCCGCGATAAGCCGGAAATGCGGTCAGGAAGCGAACGATTTGCCGGCGCAGCGCATCGCGCCTGGCGTCATCGTTGAGCAGGTCGCCAACACCGGAATCCCAGTTCTGGGTCTTGGGGTTGTAGTTATTCAGGTGAGGAAAGATTTCCGTGTCTTCCTTGGCCTCCTGAATCACCCGCTTGACCTTGTTCAGCTCGTCCGGGTCATGCACCGCGGCCCCGTCCACCACCGGATACTCGCGGTGGGTCTCGTTGGTAATGCCCATCAGCGTCCCCTGGGGCGCATCCACATGCAGCCACTCGGGAAACAGCAGGTCGATCTGGTGAATGTGCTCCTTCAGCGAAGAATAGCTGGCCGCGTCGTCCGGGGCGTAGTAGGCCGCGCGCAAACCCTCGCCGCTGTTGAAGGGGATCTCCGACGGCTTGCGCGTGGTCTTGCGGTGCGCGTGAGCCACGCCCTTGATGCGGCGCAGCAGCGGCGCGCGGTCCGGCACGGCCTTGTAGTTGTGCTTGGGAACAGGCAGCAACAGCTCCGGCAACTGCTGAAAACGCAGCACGTTGAAGATAAAAACCGCCAGAAGCAGCGTACAGACCACGGCGGTAATATCCAGCACGCGGCGTAGTCGTTTCCATCGCTTGCGCTGCGGATCGTAAAATATCTGCTTGTTTGGCATGAGCGGGTCTGGCTTATCCTTTTTGAAAACCGGGGCTTTTGAAAACCGGGGCTGCTGAAACAGGGACTGCTGAAACCGGACCTGCTGAAACCGGGAAAACAGTCTACGCTATACAGTACGAATCGTATGGAAGCCGCACGCCAGAGTCAATCCAAACCCGCACCCGGCTTTTTCGCCGGCCAGGCTCTCAGCCTGTCTGCCCTCGCCGCCCTCGCCGCGGGCCTGGCCTTGCGCCTGTGGATGCTGCGCGGGCTGTTTGCGGCCTACGGCGACTCCCTGGTCTATGGCGACATCGCAAAAAACCTGTTGTTGCACGGCCGCTATGCTCTCTCCGCGGCCGGTGGCGAACTCGATTCCACGCTGATCCGCCTGCCCGGCTATCCGCTGTTTCTGGCTCTCTGTTTCCGGCTCTTCGGAATGGAGAACTATGCTTCGGCCATCTATGCGCAGATTGTGCTGGGCTTGGCCGGTTGCCTGCTGCTGGCCGATTTTGCCGGCCACATCGCGCCGGTCCGGCTTCGCTCCGGGGCCGCTCACTGCACGCTTTGGCTGGCCGCGCTCTGCCCCTTTACAGCAGTTTACGACGTCACCCCGCTCACGGAAGCGCCCACGCTGTTTGCGATTGCCCTGGCGCTCTGGTCGCTGGCGCGTTTTCGTGACCGGCCAGGGTGGAGCTACGCCTCTGGGGTTCACCTTTGCTGTAACCATTGCCGCCCTGCTCCGGCCCGACGGCGCGCTGGTGGCTCTGGCGTTTGCGCCGGCACTGCTGATGGGCCTGAAGCGCGGGGCTGGCGATGCACGCGATCCCTAACGAAAAAGCTGGCGCGCATGGTTGTGGTCTGCCTGCTGCTGGCTTTGGCCCCTTTGCCCTCTGGACCCATCGCAACTGGCAGGTCTTCCATGTCTTCGAGCCGCTGGCGCCGCGCTCCGCATGCGATCCCGGCGAAGATGCCTATCCCGGCTGGGAGCGCTGGGTGAAGAGCTGGTGCCTGGACTTCACCTCCACTTACGACATCTACTGGAACGTCCCCGGCGGTCCGCTGGATCTCTCCAAGTTGCCCGCCCGCGCCTTCGACTCCCCGGCGCAGTTGGCTCAAACCGCCGCGCTCGCCCGCGATTACAACGCCCACATGCAGCTGACCCGCTCTCTCGATGCGCGCTTTGCCAAGCTGGCCAGCGAGCGCATCGCCCGCCACCCTCTACGCTTTTATCTCTGGCTGCCGCTGGGGCGAGTGGCCGATATGTGGCTCCGGCCCCGTGTTGAGAACCTGCCCATCGACCTGGACTGGTGGGCCTATGAAAACCACCCCCAGGAGACGATCTTCAGTTGGGCCTATGCCGGGCTGAATGCGTTCTATCTTCTGCTCGCGGCTGCCGGGCTGTGGCTCAGGCCGCGCTTCTGGCGGCCCATGCTGGCTTACATGCTCTTGCGCAGCGCCTTGTTGACGAGCGTGGCCGCGCCTGAAACCCGCTACACGCTGGAGTGTTTCCCCATGCTCTTCGCCCTGGGCGGGGTTGCGGCATGGGCGGCTTTCCGCCGAATTTTGGCGCTGAGCAGCCGCCTTGGCCGCAGGCGATCTCCGGATCAGGATCGCAGCCTTCGCAGCCGCCTGGGCGAGTGCTGAGAAACCCCGTCCCTGCGTCTGAAGAAGCGCGATCTGCCGAGTTACTGGCTGACGTACTGAGTCTTGCTGTCGGTTTTGAAGGTGAATGCGTCGGCAGGCAAAGTCTGATTGACCTTGATGTTGAAGTAGACGCAGACGCGGGATTGGCCGTCCACTTCGTCAAAAAGCTGCTTGACACTCACGTCCCGCTCGGGATCGATCCACAGGGTCACCTTGACGATATTTTTCTTTACGGTGGGGTCTTTGGGCACCAGCTCCAGTTTGGCGGTCTTCACCCCGCCCAGCGTCTCCGCGCCCAGGTAGGTGACCGTCCATTTCTGTTCGATCTCCGCGCCGCTGGCCCCGAAACCCAACAACATATAGCTCTGGTACTTGCTGACCTTGCTGAGCGTGGTGACCTGGTCGATCAACTTTTCATAGAGCTTGAAGACGCCGCCCGTGTAGACGTAGATCTTGGGTACCGGCTTGCCGTCCACCTCGCGAATATGACCCGCCATCTTGAATGTCGTTCCCTTGCGCTCGTAGTAGACCGTGCCCTTCTGCACCTCTTTGGTGAAGATCGGAACGGTCTCGACGGAGTCGAACTCGAAATCGGCCGAGGTGGAGCGGAAGTTCTTCGCCGCCTCGTCGAGCTGGCGCATCACCTTGTCTTTTTCTTGCTGATTGGGAACGGCGGCACGGGCTCTGAGCCCGGGCAGAAACAGCAGCGTAACCGCCGCAAAGAAAACAAATTTTCCGGACCTGTGCATAGATTTCCTTCTTTTCGTCAAGAAGCTAGCAGCTACTAGCTTCTAGCTACTAGCTCGTTCTTGCGGACGTGAAACTTTGTTCCTTGAATTGGCGCTCCGGCCATTCGGCGTGAGGAAAAGCGAATGGCTCGAAGCGAGCAGATCGAAGCTCAAAGCCGAGAGCTAAAAGCTGGAAGCTAGGAGCTAGAAGCTAGAAGCTGGAAGCTGCCTTACCGCCGCGCCCAGACCTTCCAAAACAGATTGCCCTGCGCGTCTTCGCACCGTCTCCCACTTGTCCACCGAGACGGCGTCGCCGGTGACCGGCTCGATCGCCTTGCGCAATGCCTTCTTCACCACCGCGTCGGGCTCCTTGGTGTTCACGGGCAGGCTCACATCCTCGGCCTGCACGGTCACAATGAAACCATGGCCGCCGCTGCCGACCACTTGAATGGGATGGAACGGCCCGCCGGCGTTGGATGGCTTGTCGCCGTAGTTCCACAGGTGCGGCGTGATGAAGATGAACGCCAGAATCAGCGTCACCATCACGTCATAGTGGAAACAGCCGCGCGGGTAGGTCCAGTAAAAATAACTCTTCAGAATCTTCTTCATTGCGTCCTTACTTCTTAATGCATTCCAAGCCGCCCATGTAAGGCCGGAGCGCGTCGGGGATCCGGACCGAGCCGTCGGCCTGCTGGTAGTTCTCGATGATCGCCAGCCAGGTGCGCCCCACGGCCAGTCCGCTGCCGTTCAGTGTGTGCACAAACTCGAGCTTGCCCTTGGCGCCCGCGCCGCCCTGCCGGTAGCGGATGTTGGCCCGCCGCGCCTGGAAAGCCTCGAAATTCGAGCAGGAGGAAATCTCCCGGTATAGCTGCTGGCCGGGCAGCCAGACCTCCAGATCAAAGGTCTTGGCCGAGGAGAAGCCGGTGTCGCCGGTGCAAAGCAGCACGCGGCGATAGGGCAGCTTGAGGGCTTCGAGAATCTCCTCGGCGTCGCGGGTCAGTTTCTCGTGCTCGCGCGTCGGAGTCTTCGGGCCGGGTGAACTTGACCAGCTCGACCTTTTGGAATTGATGCTGGCGGATGATGCCGCGCGTGTCCTTGCCCGCCGCGCCGGCCTCGGCGCGGAAGCAGGGCGTGTAAGCCGTCAAACAGATCGGCAGCCGCGCCTCGTCCAGAATCTCGTCGCGATAAAGGTTGGTGACCGGAACCTCGGCGGTGGGAATCAGCCAGTGGTCGTTGTCTTTGAACTCGCCGCGGGCTACCGCCTCGGCATCGGCGTCCGAGCAGCGGAACAGATCCTCGGCAAACTTGGGCAACTGCCCGGTGCCGAACGAGCGATTTGCTGTTCACCATGAACGGCGGCAGCACTTCCGTGTAGCCGTGGCCTCCGCCTCGCGTGCGCCCGTGTGCAGGTCGAGCATGAAGCTGATCAGCGCCCGTTCGAGCCGCGCTCCCGCGCCCATGTACACCGCAAAGCGCGCGCCGGTGAGCTTGGCCGCGCGCTCCAGATCCAGAATTCCCAGCGCCTCGCCCAGCTCCCAGTGCGGCTTGGCCTCAAAGTCGAAGGCTGGCTTCTCGCCCCAGGTCTTGACCGTGACGTTATCGGCTTCGGATTTGCCCGCCGGAACTTCGTCGCGCGTCAGATTGGGAATCCCTGCCAGCAACTGGCGCAGCCGGTCGTCCAGCATGGCGGCGGTCGAATCCAGTTCGTCCAGCTTGTCCTTGAGCGCGCGCGTCTCGTCCATCACGCGCTGCGGCGTCCTGGCCGGCCTTCTTCAGCGCGCCCACCTGCTGGCTCAGCTCGTTGCGCCGCGCCTTCAGCCGTTCGGAGGTGGTGATGGCCTCGCGCCGGCTCTGATCGAGAGCACGAAAATCGCCCAGCAGCGCAGCCGGGTCCGCCCCGCGCGCGCGCAGTTTCTCTTCCACAACTTCCAGGTTGCCGCGTACAAATCCTAAATCGAGCATCGCTCTACCAGTTTACCTGACCCGCCTGAAAATGGGTGGAATCCCATAGATGGCCAAGGCAATTGCGGGGAGGAAAGCAACCCGCTGTTCACTCTTGTTTGTTTCGATCGGGCAAATTTCCTTTGGATAGAGAGAAAAGACATTCCTCAGGGGCTAAAGCCCGCTGATTTTGCTGTACTTTGCGGCACGGCTGAAGCCGTGCCCTTTCAAGACCGCTCTACACCGAAAGTGAATTTGCCAGAGCCTGATTGGCTCTCAAATGCGATTTTCAGGGGCTCTCCTCAACGGCGATGCTGGCGCTGCCGGTATTGCCCGTCACGGCCAGCGCAACCAGATTGGTGGCCACGCCGGGCAGAGACGCCGGCGAGAAGCTCACGGTGCCATCCAGGGCCGAAGTGGCCGTGGCCATCTGAGTGGCCAGCAGATCGGGCTGAGCGCAGAGGCCGTGCACGGGACAGGCCGGCGCCCAGGCATAGAGCGCCTGGTAGAGCGAGACTGCGCCCCCGGCCATGGGGTTGCCATTCATGTCCAGCACCCGCAGCACTATCTGGCTGGGAGTCCCGCCGACCAGCAAACTCTGCGCCGTGCCGGAGACAGCCTCCAGGGTCGCGTACTCCGGGCGCGCGCCGAGAGCCGTGTAGGTAACGCACTGGCTGTCGCCGTTCAGGCAGGCCGTCGCGGTCACCGTTTGCCCCTCGGTGAGCGGGCCCACCGTGAGCGCCTCGGCGGCGATGCCGCTGGCGTTGGTGGTGGACGATGTGATGCCCTGGATGGTGATGCCGCTCCCGCCGCTCTGCCAGGTCACGGTTTGGCCGCTCGCCGGAAGGCCGTTGCTCAAGGCCAGCGCCTGCGCCGTCCAGGTGATGGTCGAACCAGCGGCCAGCGAGAGCATGGGCGAAAGCGAGCTGAGCACCGGCGGCGTTCCGCCCACAAACTCCGCCTTCACGCTGGAACCGTTGGTCAGCGAGGCGGTCACAATCGACCACGCGCTGCTGGTGGCCGTCACGTTCAGGGTGGCGCGGCCGTCGCCCGTGGCCGCGACCGTGCAGGTGGTCAGGCCGCAGCCCAGCGAAGCCGTTCCGCTCACCAGGGTGTAGACGACCGAGACTCCGCCGGCCGGGCTCTGGTTTGCGTCCAGCGCGGTGACGGTGAACGGCTCGGGGACGCCGATGGACACGGTACCCATGGGCGCGGTCACCAGCGTCAGCGCGTCTCCCGTGCCCGAGTTGTAGCTGATGCCACCAGAGATGACGGCCGCCGCATAGTAAGCCGGAAGGTCGTCCACCTCCACGTCCACCGAGCCGGTGACGCCGCTCGCGGCCGCGGGCGCGATGGCCGTAATCTCGTTGGGCGAGATGCTGGTAATCAACGCCGCCTGGCCGGCCACCAGCACCGTGTCCGTTGAGCGGAAGCCCATGCCGCGAATCACAATCGCTCCGCCAGAGGCCGGCAGCCGCGCGGGCGATACCGTGTCGGCGTAGAGCACCCAGCCCTCGTACGCGTAATCCGGCCGCCCGTCGCCGCGCTCGTCGGCAATGCCCAGGCGGACCACGTCGTCGCCCGAGGTGCCTGACCTGGCAGCCAGCTTTCGCCCGTGGCCAGGCCGTTCAGCCCGGCGCCGAAGCCCACCGCAGCCGAGCCCACCGGATCGAAGGCGTCCCAGACGCCCAGCGCCGGCATGGCCTTGGCGTTGGTGGGCGCGCCGCTCTCGTCCAGCGCCTCGGTGACCACGGTAAAGGTGCGCCCGCCGCGAACCGGGAAGGTGAACCAGTCGGTCTGGCCCACCTGGCTCAGCCGCCCGCTCCACAACCCGCTGGCGGCATGATGCGCGGCGCGGCCTCGCTTCCGATGGCGTCGTTGTAGCCGCCCACCGCAGAACCGGCAGCGCTGACGGTGAGGGTCTGCGCGCTGCCCGCCGCCATCGACGGCACGGAGATCGGCGGCAGGCTTCCCGAGGGCTCCGGCGAGCCTTCGAGGTAAGGGCCGACCGAATTTTCGAGGATGTAATAGGGGATTGACTGGCCTCGAAGGTGATCTGATAGTTCGCCGTCGTCATGCCCGGCGGCAGCGGCATCCCGCTCAGGTCGAAGAAGCCCTGCGTCGATGCGCCATTCGATCCCCACATGGTCAGCGGGTTGCCGTTCAGCATCCGTCCAGCCGGTGACCGGGTTGCCGTGATTGCCGTTGAAATACGAGCCGGAGACGAAGGTCACCGTGTACTGGTAGAGCGGGTTGCCGTTCGCGTCCAGCGGCCGGGCCACCACATTCACGCCCTGCATTCCCACGCCGGTCCTGAAAGCTGATGGTGCCCTGGATGGAAACCGTGTTGGCCGCCGTGATCTGCTTGCCGGGAAAGTTGGCCAGGTTGGCGGCGGTGATGGGGTAGATGCGGTTGAGGGCGGCGATGTCGTCCCAGCGCAGCACCGTGGGGTTTGGGATGCATGCCCCGCCGGCGGCGCCGCAGACGTCCGCTCTCCGGCTGCATCACCGGCCAGCCCAGCGGTGCCGTCGAGTCTCGCCGTTGGTCAGCGCGCCGGGGTTCACCTGCGCGTAGTCCAGGCCAAGAATCCGCCCAAAGGCCCGCTCCAGCTCAAAGCTCATCATCTCCAGCCGATCGGAGCTGGTGGCGCATAGGCCGTTGAGCACGATCGCCGCGTGCGCGATAGGTCGCGTCCGGGTTGACGCTGTCCACCCAGGCGAAGACGCCGTTGTTCTGGCAACTGCTCTGTTCGGCGGTTCCGGGCCCGAAGATCGCGTCGATCACCGAGCCGTCCGCATCGAAGATCACGCCCACCGGAAAGCTGGTGGCCGAGGGGGTCACGTCGGCCGGCGCTGTGATCACGCCCAACTGATTGAGCTGCTCGTTGGCCACCATGAAACCGGAGCCGCCGACCACGATGTTCGCGCCGCTCACGTCCTCGCTCAACGGACCCTTGTCGGTGAGCGTGACCCCGGCCGTCGGAATGGCGCTCCACAAAGCCGCCGCCGCGTCCACCATGGCCGTCGCCTGCGAGTTCGAGACCGAGCCGTTCAACGGCCCCTGATCGACGTAGTAATTCAACTGGCCGTTGGTCCAGTGAACCGGCTGGCCCACCACCCCCGTATTGAAAAAGCTGGTTCCGGCCACATACCCCGGCCCGCCGGCCACAGCAGCCGCCGGCCACAGCAGCAATAGGGCAGCCAGCACCCTGGCTGCCACGCGGCGCAACGGGTCGGGGCGAGGTTTGAACATGAGCGGCGCTCCACGCGGAGACTGCTGGGCCGCCTGGGAATCCTTGTGGATGAATTGGCAGCAGACTCTGGGACGGCCACAGTCTTCTCATCGGCGCGAGAGCGCTCAAAGTGAATCTCTTTCTTGATGAGGCTCTTGAGATTGATCACAGATTCGGGCCACTCACTCTTGCCGCGCCTGTGTTCTTGCGGCTGGGAGTGAATTGGTTGCGCGCATACAAAAGTTCGGGATCAAGAAGGGAAGTAAGATTAAGAAAAAATAAGACTCACGGGATTGTCTTCGATTTTTCTGCTGTCACTGAGACGGCTGCGACCGAAAAAACTCGTCTTCTCGCCTGCGCACGCCGGGCCCGCCGTCGAAGGCTGAAAAAACGCCGCGGGGATCTGAATCTCCGCGGCGGCTCGGAAAGACTGGGGCCTTTGCTAGAAGACGCCGGCCATGCAAACTTCCGAAGGGTGCGGATGGTGCTCATCAGCGCCGCACTCCGCCAGCACGACAGGAGAAAGCGTGAGCACCGGGCACTGTGCGTAGGCCAGCACTTTATAGACGATACCGGCGCGGCTGACTGCGGCAAAATGGGAGGCGCCCTGCGCACCCATGACAATCAGGTTGGCGCGCTCGGATCTGCCCTGGTAGAGCAGATCTTCGCTCGGATCGCCAACCACGGCCCGGATGCGCACGCCGATCTTGCTCCGCAACTCGGCCGGAATGAACGAATCGAGTTCGTCCTCCATCTGGGGCAGGGTGCGGCCGGCGAGAATCTCCTCGCGATCCTGGTAAGGAATGACATGCTGCAGCATCAGGCTGGCCTTGTGCCTGTAAGCCAGTTCCGCGGCAAACCTGGCCACCACGCCGCTGGACTCCTGAGCGCCAACCGAGCACAGGATGGTACGCGCGGAAAAGTGGCGATAGGCGCCCTCGACCACGTAGGGGCCCACGATGCTCACCGGCGCGCAGGAGTTACGGAGCACCGCCTCGGCCACCGACCCGACCAGCAGCTTGCCGACGGGGCCGGGCGAATGAGCGCCCATGACGACACGATCGATTCTGCAAGACCATCAATCCCAGCATCAGCAAGGAAGATCCGAATGTAGTCTTGGATGAGGCCGAATCTGAAACAACGTCAGCGGTGTCTACCGAGAGGGGTTGAGCCACGAGACTTCGCAAGCGAATTTCATCCGCGAGCACACCTCGCGCTTCTTCGACCAGGGAAGCGCTGTCCGATGC
>CAWBHO010000083.1:0-26867 GCA_963788415.1 uncultured Acidobacteriaceae bacterium
GCTCGTATCGCTTACGACGCTGGCGCCGGTGCTTGATCTGGCGCAGCTCGAGTCGAACGGGGTGATGGGCACGCGTCGCCCGGAAGCGACGGCGGAAGGCGTGGTGGAGTATGCGCGCGAATTTCTGGCTGGCCTGGCGGCGCACGGAGTGGCGGGCTGCGGGAAACATTTTCCAGGGCTGGGCGGCGGCACACTCGATTCGCACCTGGAGACTCCGCTGATCGGGCGCACGAGCCGCGAACTCTGGCGCAGCGATCTCGCGCCTTATCGCGCGCTGCGCGGCGAGCTTCCGATGGTGATGGTGAATCACGCGGCTTATCCCGAGACTCCCAGCGCGGATAGGCCCGCGTCGGCATCGTCTTACTGGATTACGACGGTGCTGCGCAAGCGAATCGGCTACCAGGGAATCATTTTTTCCGACGATCTGGAGATGGGCGGAATTTTGAAGTTCATGCCCATCGAAGAAGCTGCGATTGCGGCCATTCGCGCAGGGATGGATTTGCTGGAAATCTGCCACAGCCCGGAGCTGATTTTGCGCGCATGGGAGGGGTTGATGGCCGAAGGAGAGCGCTCGGCGGCCTTTTCCCGGCTGCTGATGGAGCGCGCGGCCCGGATGGCGCGGGCGCGCAAGAGACTGTTCGCCGGCGGTACGTCGCGCCCGCTGACCGCCGCGCAGTTCGATGCTCTGCGGGCAAAGATTCTGCGTTTCGGCGAGATCGTCGCAAAGGCCCAACATCACACGATGGGGCAGCCCGCATGAGCGCGAAGAGCATGACAGTGGCCGGCATCATGAGCGGAACTTCGGCCGATGGAATTGATGTGGCCGTGGTCAGAATTGCGCCGGGCAGGCAGCACCCGCAACTGACATTTCTTGCGCATGAGGGGTTCGCCTTTCCGGCGGCTCTGAGGCGCGCGGTCTTAGAGGCGATGAACGCGGATGCAACCTCAACGGCGGAGCTGGCGCGGCTGAACTGGCGGCTGGGAGTGGCCTACGCCGAGTCGGTGAGCGCGACGGTTGCCCGGCACGCGGCAAAACTCGATGGAGGCAAGATCGACCTCATCGGCTGCCACGGACAAACGCTCTACCATCAGCCGCGCGCGGCTATTTATGCGGGGAGAAAATTTGCCTGCACCTGGCAGCTCGGCGAACCAGCGGTCCTGGCGGCGGCGACAGGCGCTCCGGTGGTCTCGAATTTTCGCCCCGCCGACATGCTCGCAGGCGGCCAGGGAGCACCGCTGGTGCCGCTGTTCGACTTTGTTTTTTTTGCTCACGCGCAGCGGGGCCGCGTGCTGCAAAACATCGGCGGCATCGCCAACCTGACCGCGATTCCCGCCGGAGCCACGGCGGATCGAGTGGTCGCCTTCGACACCGGCCCCGGCAATATGGTCGTGGACTGGCTGGCGCAGAAACTATTTCAAAGAAAGTTCGACCGCAATGGAAATTTCGCAGCAAAAGGTCTGGTGCTATCGCAGGTGTTAGCGCAGGCGCTCGACAATCCCTACTTCAAGCTGAAGCCTCCGCGCACGGCGGGACGCGAGCAGTTCGGGCGCGAGTACGCGGCGAAGTTTCTGGCCGCCTGCCAGCGCGGGAGCAGCCGCGCGAGCCAACGGGGCCGCGCGAGCCAATGGAGTGAGGACGCGCTTGCCACTGCCACCGCTCTCACGGCCGAGACGATTGCGCGGAGTTACAAATCGTTCGTTCAGCGCAGCATGAAGGGGCGGGCGGTGGACTACATCGTCTCCGGCGGCGGAGCGCGCAACCGGACGCTGATGAAGATGCTGGCGGAAAGGCTGGAACCGCTGGGCTGCCAACTGGCCACGAGCGAACAGTTCGGCCTGCCCGCCGAGGCCAAGGAAGCCGCGGCTTTTGCGCTACTGGCCTGGCAGACGTGGCATCATCTGCCGGGAAATCTGCCGCGAGCCACAGGCGCCGCGCGGTCGGCGATTCTGGGTCAGGTGACCTATGCGTAGGCTGCTGAGATTGGGCGGATTCCCAGGTCTCAAAATCGTGACCTGGGGCACCCGGTTTTTTTGGGGCATGGAAATGATTGCGCTGGCGGCGCTTCTGGTGCTGGCTGGTTGCCGCTCTACGCCGCGCGATCCGAATACGGTGGTCTTTCTGATCGAGAGCAGTCCGGTGAGCCTCGATCCGCGCGTGGGCACCGATGCGCAATCGGAACACATCGACGAGCTGCTCTTCGATGGGCTGGTGGCCCGCGATGCGAGCTTTCATTTCACCCCGGCGCTGGCCGAGAGCTGGGAGCAGTCCAACCCGCTGACGCTGATCTTCCATCTGCGCCCCGGTGTTCGCTTTGCGGACGGCCGAGTGCTGACGGCGCGCGATGTGGTGTGGACCGTCAACTCCATCCGCTCGGGCGCTGTGCTCTCGCCCAAGGCCGCGGCTTACGCTTCGGTGAACACGCTGGAGGCGAGCGATGCGCACACCGTCGTCTTCCATCTGAAGCACGCCGACAATTTCCTGCTGACCAATCTTTCAACCGGGGCTTTTGGCGTGGTTCCAGAGGGCAGCGGGCGCGAGTTCTGGCGGCATCCGGTGGGCACGGGGCCGTTTCGCTTCGTGAGTCAGAAGATCGATCAGGATGTGGTCATCGAGCGCAATCCATTGAGCTGGGCCGCGGTGCCAAGGATTCAGCGGGTGAGGTTTCGCGTGGTGCCGGATGCGATCACCGAGTCGCTCGAACTCGAAAAAGGATCGGGCGACGTGGCCGTTAATTCCCTGCCCATGGATTCGCTGGCGGTGCTCGCCCAGCGGCCGAATCTGGTGGTCGAGGATGCGCCCGGAACGCAGGTGCAGTACCTCAGCTTCAACCTTCGCGATCCGCTTTTGAAGGACGTGAGGGTGCGCCAGGCAATTGCATTTGCCATCGACCGCAAGCTGATCATTCGCACGCTGCTGGGCGGTCACGCGCGGCCCGCCGAGAGCCTGCTGCCCACCAGCCACTGGGCTTTCAGCGGCGATGGGCCCCGCTACGATTACGACCCGGCGCGGGCCATGCGATTGCTCGATGAAGCGGGACACCCAGCCGGCCCCGATGGCGTTCGTTTTCATCTGACGATGAAGACCAGCAACGCCGAAGATGTGCGCCTGCTGGCCGCCGTATTGCAGCAGCAACTGGCGCGAGTGGGCATTGCGCTCGACCTGCGCAGCTACGAGTTTGCCACGTTTTATTCCGACGTGACGCGCGGCGCGTTTCAGATGTACTCTCTGCGCTGGATTGGTGGCAATGAGCAGCCGGATATCTTCAGCTACGTTTATACGACGGCCAGCTTTTCACCCCACGGCGCCAATCGCAGCCACTACTCGAACCCGCGGCTGGACGCGCTGCTGGCCGACGCATCCGAGAGCGCGGACAGCGCACGGCGACGGGCCGATTACGTCCACGCGCAGCAGATTCTGGAAAGCGATCTGCCGGCCATCAATCTCTGGTACCTGGATACGATCGTGGTGCATAACCGGCGGCTTACGGATGTGGTTCCCACGCCTTCGGGTAGCTTCACCTTTCTGGAGACGGCCGAACTGGCGCATTGAACGGCTGATCCGGCCCCTTCCGCGGCATCGCCTACAACTTTTTTGCGCTTTGTCCCGTCTACAAATACGGGAGCAAATTTCCTGACTCCTGAAGATCGTCCGAACGCAGCTCGCGGAGAAACTGCTGATGAGCAAAAGAGAGATTCCGGTTCCGGTTGCGATAGCACGCGGAATTCTGTGGAGCGCGATTCTGCTGGCCGCGGCTTTGATTGCGCCTCAGTCCGGCGGGCAGACGCCGTCCCGGTTTGTGGGCACCATCAGCGCCATCGGCCGGGATACGCTGACCATCAAAACCGACCAGGGCCCGTCTTACCAGGTCGAGATTCCCGCAACCGCGGTGCTCAAGCGCATTGCACCCGGCCAGCGCGATTTGAGCGCGGCCGAGAGCATCCAGTTCAACGACCTGTCGGTGGGCGATCGCGCCTTGGTGCGGCTCGATCCGAATGCACCGGCGGGAACTTCCGTCGCGCTGCAGATTGTGGCCGTGAAACAGGCGGATGTGGCCATGAAGCAGCAGATGGAGCGCGAGGACTGGCAGAGGCGCGGCGTGGGTGGATTGGTGAAGAGCGTCGACGCTGCGAGCGGAGTGATCGTGCTGACCAGCGGCGCGGGTGAGATGGCGAAAACGATTACCATTCACACCACGCCTGCGACCATGTTCAAGCGCTACGCGCCCGGCTCGGTGCGCTTTGACGAGGCGCAACCTGCGCCCATCGCGGCCATTCACGTGGGCGACCAGCTGCGGGCGCGGGGCGAGAAGAATGCCGACGGGACGGAGGTTTCCGCCAACGAGGTGATCTCCGGCAGCTTTCGCAACATCTCCGGACTCATCGTATCGGTTGATCCAGCGGGCTTGACGCTGGTGGTCAAGGATCTGGCGACGAAAAAGCCGGTCACCGTCCGCATTCGAGCGGACTCCGAGATGCGCCGTCTGCCGGAGCGCATGGCGCAGATGCTGGCGGCAATCCTGAAGGGAACCGTTCCCAGCGGCGTGCACGGCCAGGGAGCCGGGCGCGGGGAGTTGGAGAGCGCGGGCGGTCAGGCGGGCGGCCAGGGCAGAGCGTGGAATCGCCCCGTCGGCGAGGGCGGCCTGCAACAACTGCTGAATCGCGCGCCAGAGATTCAACTGGGCGATTTGAAAAAGGGTGAAGCGGTGATGCTGGTTGCGACCGAAGGCGCAAGCGAGGTCGAGGCCGTCACGCTGCTGGCGGGCGTCGAGCCGCTGCTTGAATCCCCCGAGGCCAGCCGCGATCTGCTCTCCAATTGGAGCATGGATAGCGGCGCAGGCTCTTCGGAAGCGGCTCAATAGTCTCACGCAATACCAGCAAAAACAAGCGAGGAAATGTGTCTTCAAGGTTGCATTGCTCTACTTATCTTTTGATTTTTTTGACTTTCGGTCTGTCCGCAGCGCTTACCGCGCTGGCTCAAGCGCCGGCTCCCGAACAGGGGCTGGCCACGGCTTCGGCAACCACCGCGACCCTGCACGGTCACATCGCCGACCCAACCGGCGCGCGGATTCCAGGAGCCACGATCACCGTGAGCCATGAGGGCAGCGCGGTTGCAGCCACAACCGCGGCAAACGCTGCCGGCGCTTACACGGTGAGCGGCTTGCAGCCGGGCAGCTACGTTGTGGAAGCCAGCGCCAGCGGATTCGCGCCGTTTCGATCCGCGGCGATTTCGCTCGCGGCCGGGCAGATCAAGCGCGTCGATATTGCCATGGCCATCGAAGTGGCCCAGCAGAGCGTGGTGGTGACCGACGAGTCGCCCGCGGTCAGTGTGGACGCCGGCGGGAACTCGAACGCAATCGTCATCAAGGGCAAAGATCTGGACGCCCTATCGGACGACCCGGATGAACTGGCCAGCGAGTTGCAGGCGCTGGCCGGACCCTCGGCCGGACCGAATGGCGGGCAGATTTACATCGACGGATTTACCGGCGGAGAACTGCCGCCGAAGTCCGCCATCCGCGA
The DNA here is from genome assembly GCA_963788415.1 of uncultured Acidobacteriaceae bacterium. Lineage (GTDB taxonomy): Bacteria > Acidobacteriota > Terriglobia > Terriglobales > Acidobacteriaceae > Telmatobacter. Next base: position 5,518 of record CAWBHO010000083.1, read on the forward strand.
GATTCGCATCAACCGCAATCCGTTTTCTGCCGAATACGACAAGCTGGGCTACGGGCGCATCGAAGTATCTCACCAAGCCGGGAACCGACAAGCTGCACGGGCAGTTCTTCGCGCAGGGCAACGACAACGCCTTCAACACCGGCAACCCGTTCACCCCGGTTCCGGACTATCACAGCGTGCAGTATAACGGCACGGTGAGCGGACCGCTCGCGAAGTGGGCGTCGTACTTCGTCAGCGTGGAGCAGCGCAACAATCAGAACGCCAGCATCTACGCGCTGGCGCAGGCGCCGGTTCTGGTGTCGGATCCCGGCGTTTCTTGCACATTGATTGCAACGGGCAGTTGTGAGGTCGGCTCGCTCTCGGGCGGCCTGTTCAACCCCCACACGCGCACCAACATTTCGCCGCGCATCGACCTGCAACTGGGCCAGAAGAACACCCTCACGCTGCGCTATCAGTTCTATCGCGACGCGGAAAGCGGTGAAATCGGCTCGACGGATCTGCCCTCGCAGTCCAGCGACACGACCTCGATCGAGCATACGTTTCAGGTGAGCCTCTCGACGATCATCAACGATCACTTCGTCAACGATGCGCGCCTTGAATATCGCCGCGCCATCGCGACAACGACGCCGGCCAGCATCGATCCGCTGATGACCGTGCCCGGCACTTTCACCGGCGGCGGCTCTACCGGTCAGCAATCGAGCGATCATCAGGACCACCTGGAGCTGCACGACGAAGTCACCACTTCTGTCGGGACGCAGGCCATCACTTTCGGAACCTGGGTACGCGACAACCGCGAGGCGAACTCCACGGATGCAAACTTCAACGGCAGCTTTACCTTCGATACGGTCGCGGACCTGGTGAACGCGATGAACAAAACCGGCACGCTGCCCTCCAAGCTGACTTACACGACCGGGAACAAGGCTGCATTGGCCAACGTCTTCGACGCGGCGCTCTTCTTTCAGGACGACTGGAAGGCGAATCGCAACCTGACGGTTTCCGGCGGTATGCGCTGGGAGACGCAGAATCACATTGCCGACCACAGCGACTGGGCTCCGCGCGTGGCCTTTGCCTATGCGCTGGACGGCCACGGGGACCACAAGCAAGCCAAAACCGTGCTGCGCGGCGGCTATGGAATTTTCTACGACCGGTTCGCAGTGGGCGACCTGCTGAACGCCGAGCGGTTCAACGGCAGCGCGAACAGTCAGGTCATGACCACGGTAAATAATCCGACCTGCTTTGACCCCGCCACCCTGCACACTAACCCCGACGATCCCGATGTCGGCAACTGCGCCTCCGGCACCAGCACCACCGGCACCACGCGTCAGGTTGCGCCCGGCTTCCATGCGCCTTACACGCAGCAGTTCGGCGCCAGCCTCGAGCGCCAGTTGACCAAGGGCACCACACTGACCTTCACCTATTTGCACTCTTACGGCGTGCACCAGTTGGTGACGCGCGACGCGAACGCGTATGAGCCGGGAACCTTCGTCTATGGGAGCACGACATTGACCGGCGAACGGCCCGATCTCGACGGCGCAACCGGCATCGTGAACCAATACTATCCCGAGGCGATCTTCAAGCAGAACCAGGTGATCGTGAATGTGAATGCGCGGCTGACGCCGAAGCTGAGCCTCTTCGGCTTCTACAATCTGGCTTACGCGAACTCGGACGGCGGAGCCGGCTCGACGGCGTCGAACTCCTACAACCTGATGCAGGATTACGGCCGCGCCAATTTTGCCGCGCGCAACATGGTCTTCATGATGGCCAATTACGAAGGGCCGTGGGGGATTCACTTCAATCCATTTCTGATTGCCACCTCCGGCAAGCCGTTCGACATCGTCACCCCGTACGACTTGAGCGGCGACAATTTTTTCAATAATCGCCCGTCCTATGCCACGGCGGCTTCTGACCCGGCCAACGTGGTCGATACAAGCTACGGCGATTTCGACACGATCCCGCAGACGGGAGAGACGATCGTCCCCGCCAATCTGGGCAACGGACCGGCGGCGGTGGCTTTGAATCTGCGCGTCAGCCGGTCGTTCGGCATCGGTCCCAAGGTGGGAGGCAGTGCAGCCGGCGGACCGGACGGTGGACCGCCACCGGGAGGCGGACCGCATGGGGACCATCACGGCGGAGGCGGACCCGGTGGAGGCGGTCCGGGAGGAGGCTTCGGACCCGGAGGCTTCAGCGGAAGCGGTGGACCACCCCACGGAATGTTCAGGGGAGACAGCGTCACGCGCAAATATTCGCTGACCTTCAGCGCCCACGCCTTGAACCTGTTCAACGACATCGACTACGGCACGCCGGTGGGCAACGTGACCGCGCAGAACTTTGGAAAATCGACCAGCTTGGCCGGCGGAATCTTCTCTTCCGGCTCGGCAGCACGGCGCATCTTCTTCCAGGCGGTCTTTTCGTTCTGAAGACGGGCGCAGGCTGGCAAACCCGCACCGGCGAATCCGGATGATCTGACGCTCGCCGGTCCCGGCCTGTCAGGCCAGCTTCGTCAGCCCTCGGTAAAGCGCCTCCCACTCATCGGCTTTGGCGTCCATGCTGAACCGGTTCCGGATGCGTTCGCGCGCCGCGTGGCCGAGGAGGGCTCGGGCTTCGGGCGTGGCCCGCATCAGGGCCAGCATCGCACGCGCAAGGGCCTCCGGGCTTCGGGCGGGAACGATCACGCCGGACTCGCCCACCAGTTCGCGCACGCCGCCCGCATCGGTGGCGACGACCGGCTTCTCCATGGCCATCGCCTCGCCCACGGCCAGCGGCATGCCCTCCCACGACGAGGCGAGCGCATAGCCATCGGCTGCGTCGAGCAAAGCGGGCATGTCGCGGCGCAAACCGAGCCAGCGCACCGCCGCCGCCAAACCCAGGCTCGACGCCAGGGCATAAACCGCCGCGGCCGACGCATCGAGCGCCTCTCCTGCAATCCATAGCTGCGCATTGGGAAAATCCGCACGAATCCGCGCAAAGGCCCGCAACAAATTGGGATAGTCCTTGGCCGGAACGATGCGCCCGGCCGCCAGCCAGACAAAATCCTCACCCGCCGCCATCTGCGCCCGCAGGCTGGTGCGCCGTGCGGGGTCGGGCGCGAACTCCGTCGTATCGATTCCATTGGCGAGAACCGAGCATTTGCGGGGCGGAACAGCTTTGAGGCGTATGTACCGCTCGGCGCCGGCCTGGCTGACCGTGGTGGTGCCGCAACTGAGAAAATCCGTGAGTCGGTAGGCCAGCATCCTCGGCCAGGGGCCTTCATAGACGCTGTGAATCGTGGAGAGGACTGGGGCGGTTGGGTCGAGCAGACGGAGCAAACGGGCCGCCATGTTGGCCGGGAAGGTGTGGCTGTGGATGAGGTCGGGATGGAAGCCGCCGAGCAGATGGCGCGCCTTCGCCAGACCGGAGAGAAGGCTGATGGGAGTCTTCCGCATCTCAAGCCGCGCCGGGTTCAGGGTGGTGGGCCACTCTTCCGGCTGACGGCCCAGCAGCACCACGAGCGAAATTGTGTGACCGCGCGCCGCCATGCGCTCCGCCAACTGCACCACCTGCCGTTCCGCTCCGCCGATGCCGAGCGAGGTGAGTACATATGCGATCCGCATGAATCCCGCCTCTGCCAGAAGATCAAGTGAAACGATGATAGCGCGCGCACTCCGGCTCCGGCAGCGTTCCGATTTGAATCCAGTTCCGGCCGGATTTCCCTTTTGTTCTCATCCAGTCTTTTCAGGGTCCGGAAGCTTCTCCGCGGCGTTTGCGAATTCTGATAAACTCTGAACAATCAAAGAAGGAAAGCGGGGGATATCCGTGAGCGTAGGCAAATGGGTGCAGTCCAATGTCGATTACGGCCGGCGTCTGGTGGGTTCCGGAATTGAGGGGGCGCGTTGCGGCCAGGAAGAGTTTCTCGACGGGAAGCGCCTTACTCCTTATCTTGGCGAGTCGGTTCGCAGCGCGCTCTTGCCGGCTGCTCTCGGAGCCTGCATCGGCGCACTGGTCGCTTATCCCATCAGCCGGAGGAAATCCGCGGCTCTCACGCTGTTGTATGGCGCGATAGGCGGCACCATCGGCCTGACCACGGGCCTGGCCTGGGAGAACCGCCGTCTGGGCGCAAGCGTGGCCGGCAGTGCGCTGAAAAACATGGGCAGAGTGCGCGACGAGCAGTGGCTCAGCAAGCACCCCATTGACTACGCTTAGAGCCATCCAGAAGAAGAGTTTGCCAGAAAGCCCGTGATCCGGCAGCAGTTCTGTCGCTGGATCATGGGCTTTTTCGCGGCATTTTCGTCTGCGGGCGAGACAATCGCCGATCTTCTCCCCCGCGGCTCCGGCCCGGTCATTCCACGTCGCTCACCTTGCCGTTTTTGAAGACGACCTTCATGCCGTTGTAGTAATAGATGACCTTCGCTCCCAGATTGGCCACGCGCGCAGGCTCACCCATGGCCGCTTGCACCTGAGCGGGAGTCTGCCCCAGCGAAACCGATGCAGGCGCGGCCGATGCCACGGTTGATGGAGCCGCAGCCGCCGAAGCTGCCCCCATCTGTTGCGGCGCGTCGCCGGACGCCTCCTGCTCCGCCTGGCCAGCCTGCTGATCCTCCTGCTGAAGATCGGCGGCGTCCTGCGGATTGGGCGGAGGCGCAATCGAGGCGTAAGCTGCCTCGGTCGGCTTGGCCTGGGCCGAAGGCGGCGCCGGGGGCAAGCCATCCGAGCCTTGCTTGGCCTGCAAGGTCTGAAGACCCTGGTCGATGGTCGCCCGCATCTGGTTCTGCATCTCCTGCAGGTCGGTCAACTGGACGGTCACCGTGCTGGATTTTGCGCACTCGTTGCCGCCCTTGCTGGCCAGCACCACCAGGTCCGCTGCGGTTGCATCGGCCGGCGGGGGCGTCTGAAGCAACAGCACATCGCCGTCGCTTACGCCGCACTCATTTCCGTTGGCGTCCACCAGGTCGAGGGCGTCGCCAGCCACAAACACATGCGGGCGGCCATCGGCCAACAGGCGCGCAATTCCACTCGAACCGGGGTCCACGTCCTGATTCTGCGCGGTCTGGCCGGCCTCGGAGTTTTCCAGAGCCAACTGATTCCGGACCTCGTCGGCGATCTGCTGCTTCACGTCAGGCGTCAGCTCCGGAGGGCCGCCGGCAGCCGGTTGCGCGCCATCCACTTCGCCTGCGTCCTGGTGCGCCGCATAGACGGCCTGCAAATCCTGCGAGATCATGTAGTCCGTAAGCCAGAACGCCGCTGAGGGATAGACCGGATAGGGCTGAAAATAGTAGCCATAATAGCCGTACCACGGATTGCCTCCCCATCCCCAGCCGAAGGCGATGGGCACCGCCCAGGGGTTGTAGGCCCAGCCATAGAAGCCGGGAGCATAGTAGAAGCCGGGCGCGTAAACGTTCAGATACAGCCCCCGGTATCCGTAGCCGCGATAATAGCGGTTATATTCGTGGCCATGGTAGAAGTACGCGCGCCGGCCAAAATCGCGACCGTGATAGTTGTACCCGCGCTGCACGAACCCCGGACGGCCGCGCTCGGCGACCAGCCGGCTGCCGTCATGGCGCTCCATCGAAACCCTGCGGTTGCCGTTCAGCCCGTTATGGACGTCCATCCCCCGCCGGGCGTCATGCACGTCGCTCACCCGGCCGTTGGGGCGGGTGCGAATCGTGCTGCCGTTGCGGGCAACGCGCTCGTTGCTACCCCGGGGCGCAGAGGTCCGGATCGCCGAGTGGCTGCCGCCAGCCGCTGTCCTTCCGCCCATATTTTGGCGGTTATTCAGGGGAGTGGCATTGGCCGGTGTGGTCCTTCCGCCTCCGGTCGTAGTCGTGCGCATGCCTCCACCGTTGGCTGTCGGTCCGTGGCTGCCGGCGCCGTTGGCCGTAGGTCCATGGGAAGTGAATCCGTGGGAACCTCCCGCAGCGCTTCCCATCCCGTGCGCAGATCCACCCCCGGAGTTTCCCGCAGGCCGGGCGGAAGCGGCGGGCTTGGGAGCCGCCGATGGCTTGTTTTTCTCGGTTGCGCCTGCCATGGTGCTCATCGCCAGAAACGCGGCGCATATCAGAGCCGCTGAAGCGCTTTGAATGGCGCCGCGAAGGCATGAATCTCTCATCGTATCCTCATTTCCAGGTTGAATCCGCATTTACAGTCTGAACCTGTGGAGCACGGATGCATTCTGCCGTTGCCGGCAAGCTATTCAACGTCGGTGACTTTTCCATTCCTGAAAGTTACCTTCATGTCGTGATAGTAGAAGATCACCTTCGCGCCCAGTTTGGCTTCCCGCAGCGGCTGGCCGAATCCGGCCTTCACCTGCTCCATGGTCTGGCCCAGCGCGACGGTTGGCGGCGGGGCATCGGGCGGCGGGGGCGGAGGCGCGATGGCCGGCATGGGAGCTGCGGCCGCCGGAGCCATGCCCGGCTGAGCTCCCTGGCCGCCCTGATTGTCCTGGCCGCCGTTCTCCCCGGCCGGCTGAACGGTGAAGACCTCGGAGACGGTCTTCACAAAATCGTCCGGCGACGGCGCCTGGCCGTTCTCGATCGGGAACTTGATCTCTCCGTAGTAGCGGACCTGATTTCCCGAGGAGTCCGGGTAAGGATCGCTGAAGGTGCTGACCAGAATGCCGTCCTTCTGAATATCGATCCCGGTAATCCAGAACTTCTCTCCGGAGACAAACTTTCGCGATGGGCAGCCGTTGTTGGCGGCGTCGGTCACGCTGGCCCCGCCGCCCAATCCAAACCTGCTCAAGCCAAATGCCCGCGCGTACGACTTGGCGGCGGACTTGGCGCGATTGTTGTAATTGGCGGCCAGGACGCCATTGCTGTATGAATTCGAATATGCGTAGGAGGAGTTCGAAGCGCACATCATCAGGCCATCCTTCTCTAAAACCACAACGTCGCCCGGGGTAACAATATCCGAACGATCCGCCGTGGCCTTTGTCAGCCTGATCTGAGAGTTCAGCTTCTCCTGAATCGCCTTTGTATCGGCCGTCTGCGCCGTGAGCGCCAGCGCACAGATCGATGCGAACGCAGCCAATCCAAACGCGCGAAACCACCTTGCCTGTATCATAAGTCACTTCCCTTTCGTTCGTTGTGGGGGGGGAGGCCTTCTTATGTCGTAGTGGGGGGGCCCTCTTATGTCAAAAAAAGCTACAGCAAGGAACCTGGAATGTCAAACCATGCAGGCACAGAAATACATCCCCTCCACTCTCCTATCGTCACGAACAAGAAATTCGGACAGAGGTTTGCGGACTTTTCTTTATTTTTATTAAAGCGGCGACTTGGTGCGTGAAAGAACGGCGAATTCTGCGTGAAAACCGTCCGCAGGAATTGCCGGCACCGCACGGCATACAGCCGCTCCGGCAATTCCTGCGTGCGCGTCTTCAGCCCGCCTTATTCCTGCGGCGGCTCGGGCTTGCGCGTTGCCCCGGCGTCGCCCGTCGCTTTCGCTTCCGCTTCGGCCTCGGCCAGTGACTCGGTGTCCAGCTCATGTTCATGGCGATAGTGCTCGACCGGCATCTTGCCGTCCCACCAGGCCCAGTTCATCGGATAGACATCCGGATCGAAGAAGACCTGGTAGAAGTGCCAGACGAGAATCGCCAGCGTGGCCAGGATCGCCTCGTAGTAATGGATGGTGGTGGCCACATCGACCCACCAGCGGGCCAGGATATTTCCCACCCAGACCTTGGCCCACATCATCACGCCGGTGATCGCCATCAGCGCCGTACCCCACACCAATGCCCAGTACTCGGCCTTCTCGGCGTAGTTGAAGCGTCCGAACCTGGGCTTCTTCTTGCTCAGACCCAGGGAATAGAGCATCGTTTCCAGGGCATCGAACGCGTCCTTGGGCCGCGGTGCGATGTCGCGCAGGAAGCGCTTTCCTTCCCGGGCCGCGGCAAGATAGAAGACGTGATAGACGCCGGCGCCAATCAGCACCACGCCGGCAATGCGATGGATGATGCCGCGCAGATGCTCGCCCATGCCGAAGACCTGGGCAAACCAGGAGTCAGGGAACTTGAGGGCAAAGCCGGTGATGACCAGGATGATGAAGCTCGTCAGCAGCGCCAGATGCTGCCAGCGCTGATTCATGGTCATCCGCGTCATCATGGGATTCTGCATCCGGCGCCGCTCGACCGCCTTCGCGCGCCACAGGATGGCGTTGTGCAGGAACATGGCGCCGATCACCACGACAATCAGAAGGATATAAATCAGCCTGATCCAGCGCACAGCAACCGACCCGACATCCTTGCGATAGAGCCCGTCGCCCATATGCACCGGCGTGAGGGTAAATTTTTCCGTCACTCCCTTGTGGCACTTGCCGCAGGTGGAGTCCAGATTGGCGCGGTTGACGGTCGAGCGCGGGTCGCTCGAAGGCAGGATGTTATGCACGCCGTGACAGCTTGAGCAATTGGCCGCCACCACCGAGCCGCCCTGGGCCGCCAGTCCGTGATAGCTGTCAAAATATGTCGAGACCCGGCCTCCGGGCACGCCTAGCTCCTGCGAAAGCCGCACGCCTTCATGACAGCGGGCGCAGACATCCCGTGAGACATTTTGCTCTGCAACGGGCGAATTGGGGTTGCCCGGCGATTTGATGGTATGAATTCCGTGGCAGTCCGTGCAGTTCGGGGCCAGTTGGTTGCCCTGCGCGATCGCCTTCCCGTGAACGCTCTGGTTGAAGATTTCCTCGATGCTCGAGTGGCATTTTCCGCAGGTCGCCGGCACATTCATTCTGGAGATGGGCGACTTGGGGTCGCTGGCGGGAAGAATCTGGTGCGAGTCGTGGCAATCCGTACAAACCGCGGCGCTCACCGAACCATTCTTGATGGCCCGCCCGTGCACGCTGTCCTGATAAGAAATGAAGGGCTGGGCGCTTTGGCCGTTCGACTCCATGAGGAACTTCTGCCCATGGCAGCGCCCGCAGGTGGCCGGAATGTTGGCGTGATTGACGGGCGATTTCGGGTCGCCGCCTGCCAGAACCTCGTGCGCGCCGCCGTGGCAGTCCTCGCAATTGGCCGCCGGCGATTTGCCGGATTTGCTGGCCCTGGCGTGAACGCTGAGCGCATAGGCCTTGCCGGCATCCGCGTGACACTGAATGCACCGGATCTGCTTGGGCGTGGTCTCATGGGCCAGGCTCTTCACGTCCGTGTGGCAATCGACGCAGGCGAACAACCGGCCGTGAACCGAGTGGCTCAGCTTGCTTCCATCCACATACAGGCTGACCTGCTTGCCGTTCGCGTCCATCGTCAGGGTGGAGTCGGAGTGGCAGCTAAGGCAGTCCTTGTCCTGGAGTTTTTGTTCCGCCCGAGCCGCACAGGCCCAGGCAAGCAACGACACGACCAGCGCATGGGTGAAGAATTTCTTGGCAGGATTCACGCATTCAAATAAACACGGCGGCGAGAAAGAACGCAGTGATTGGAATCACAAGGAACGATTGGCCAACCGGAAGGCTTCCGCGCCCCCTGCCGGCGGGATTGAAGATCACCTTGGCCAAAGGCGGCTTTCAAGGCTGCAACCGCCGCGAGCGAAGAGCGCTTTGAATGCTGGTCCGGATTGAACCGGCCCCGGTCGCTTTTTCAGTGCGCTTCCCTTCTCCGCCGTTTCGCGCTACGATGGCCACAAACTTCTCTGGAGGCTTGCCGTGGTTCTGCGCCGGGTCGGGTGGTTTCTGCTTTTCATCGCGGTATTGCCCACGGCGGCCGTTGCCCGGAAACCAAAACCGTGCGTGACCACCGGCCAGGCAGTCACGATGGTCAACAAGGATCTGTGCATCACGGCGCACGTCTACGATGTGGTGCGATTGCCGGATGGAACGAGGTTCCTGGATGTGTGTCCGCCCGAGACGCCGGACGCCGGGTGCCGTTTCACCGTGGTGAGCTTGGCGGAGGACCGCCAGGATGTGGGCGACCTGAGCCAGTACGACGATACGAACGTGCAGATTCGAGGCACTGTGCAGCCGATGCGGGGGCGGGCGGGAATGCTGCTGAGCAACGCGCGCCAGTTCCACGGCGGTCCGCCCAAGTTCAGGCCCAACCCACTGCTGATGCACGGCTTCAACGCCGACCAGAGCCGGCCGCCTGTCAACGACCCCAACCTGCGCCCGCAGGGCAGAGGCCGCGCCTTCATGAATACGCGGGACCAGGAGACGCGATAGCTTCCATGCCCCGCAGACTCAGTCCCGCCCATTCGCCGAGAGGCACGCAGATGCTCTACTCTGGCCTGTGATGCGTATCGTTTCGTCGATCCGATCTTTCCGCGAGGCCCTCTGGCTGGCGATCAAGCACGATGTGCTGAACACCGCCAAGGCCGCCGCCTACTCGGGGATGCTGATGCTGTTCCCGGCGCTGGTGATTCTTACCACGCTGCTGGCCAGGGTGCCGGAGGGAAGCTCGCTGATGGGCGAGTTTCGCGCCTCCTTCGAGCAGTTTCTGCCCGCCGATTCGGTCTCCTTGCTGCAGTCGTCGCTCGGCTCCCAGCAGCTTCATTCGTTGCGACTGATCTTTTCGGCCGCCAGCCTGGCGGTCTTTGCCAGCATCGGCATGATGCTCTCGCTCATGGAGGGCTTTCGCCGCGCCTACCGGCTGCCGGCCAGCGACTGGGGCTTCTGGCAGCGGGAACTTCGGGCTCTTCTACTGGTGCCCATCGTCCTGCTTCCGCTCTCGCTGGCCACCATGGTGCTCATGTTCGGCCACCAGTTCGAGGCGTGGATGATCGACAACGCCGGCCACGATCTGCGCTACTTCGTTCTCTTTTCGTGGCGCATGCTCCGCTGGGCGGTTGCACTGCTGACCAGCGTCAGCGTGCTGGGCGCACTCTATCACTTTGGCACCCGGCGCAAAGAGCACTGGGCCTGGGTAGGGCCCGGCGCCCTGGCCGCCACGCTGGTCTGGTTTCCGGCCACGCTGGCCTTCGGCTCCTACGTCACGCGGATTGCCAACTACTCGCGGTTCTATGGCTCCTTTGGCGCCGGCATCGCCACGCTGGTCTGGCTTTATATCACGTCCTTCAGCGCGCTGCTGGGCGCGGAACTGAACGGCGTTCTATTCCGGGAACGGCAACAAAAGGCTTTCCGCGCCGAGGATGATGAGCCGGACGCTGACGATCTGTGACGATTCTCACAGACAGTTGCATGGTCTACCATACAAGATAAACAAAGGGCAGTTGTGGCCCTATATCCATGTAAACCGAAGCGGGCCGTGCAGAAGCCCGTTTTTTTAGCCGATTCCACCCCCCTTAGGAGTGAATTTATGTCTTTTGCAGAACTGAGCCCGACCGCTTCCGCCACTTTACGCCGAGCCAAGATCGTTGCCACGCTCGGACCTTCCTCCAATACCCTTCCTGTTCTGCGGAATCTGGTTCGCGCCGGCGTCAATGTATTCCGCCTGAACTTTTCTCACGGCGTTCACGAGGAAAAGCTGGCGTTGATCCGGATGATCCGCGAGGTCAGCCGCGAGGAGCACATTCCGCTGTGCATTCTGGGCGACCTGCAGGGGCCCAAGATTCGCACCGCCAACCTGAAGGACCACCGTCCCGTGCTGCTCAAGGCCGGCGAGCTATTGACCATCACCCCGCGCGAGGTTCCGGGCACCGCGGCCCTGGTGGGCACCACATTCAAGACGCTGGCCGAAAATGTCGAGCAGGGATCGCGCATTCTGCTCTCCGATGGTCTGATCGAGCTGCGTGTGCAGGATGTGGATAACGGCGACGTGGTCTGCCAGATCATCAACGGCGGAATGCTGGGCGAACATAAGGGGATCAATCTTCCGGGCATTCCCGTGCGCGTGGCCTCGCTGACCGAAAAGGACGCCGAAGATCTTGATTTTGCTCTCAAGAACGGCGTGGACGCCATCGCCGTCTCCTTTGTCCGCACCGCCGAGGACGTGCGCCTGGTGCGCAACCGCATCACGGCTCTGGGCGGCGAAACCTGGATCATCGCCAAGCTCGAAAAACCCCAGGCGATCGAGCACCTGGACGCCATTCTGAACGTCGCCGACGGCATCATGGTGGCCCGTGGCGATATGGGCGTCGAGCTTCCGCCCGAGCAGGTTCCCGCCATTCAGAAGTACATCATCCGCCGCGCCGCCGAGTTCCGCAAGCCGGTCATCACCGCGACCCAGATGTTGGAGTCGATGATCGAGAATCCCCGCCCCACCCGCGCCGAAGTCTCCGACGTGGCCAATGCGGTGTACGATGGCACCGACGCGGTCATGCTCTCGGGCGAATCGGCCGTGGGCAAATACCCGGTCGAGACGGTCTCGATGATGGCCCGCATCGTGGTCGATGCCGAGCGGCACATCAAGGAATCGGAGTTCACGGAGCGCCGCAAGCAGCGCCGCACTCACCTGTCCGTCGCCGAGACCATCTGTGAGGCCACGGCACACGCCAGCGAGGATCTCGACCTGCGCGCCATTGCATTGTTCACCGAGACGGGAGTCACTGCCCGCCAGCTTTCGAAGTACCATCCGGTGGCGCCCATCTTCGCGTTCAGCCCGGTCGAAAGCACCATCAACCGCCTCAACCTGCTGTGGGGCACCACCCCGATTCGCTCCCCCAAGGTCAACTCCACCGAAGCGATGGTCGATGTGGCCGAGAGCCTGCTTGTGCAGGGAGGCTTCGTCCGCGCCCGCGAGGTCGTGGCCATCGTGGCCGGCACCCGCACCAAGTCCGGCTCCACCAACTTCCTGCGCCTGCACCTGGTGGGCGATCAACTGGAGGGAGCGCGTAGTCTGACTCCCGTCGTGGAAGCGCCGGCTTCAGCGCCCGTGCTGGATACGTCTGACGAGTCCGAGGCTCCGGAGGCAGCCGCGATTGCTTCCGCCAAGCGCCGGCGCCCGGCCGCCAAGTCCGCTCGGGTTGCGGCCAAGCGCAAATAACCCATCCCCTGAGCTTGCGCCGGCGCGCCACTCACAGAACGAGCGAGCTGGCGCAAGCTCGGGGATCGCCTTACTGAATTGAGTTCATTGCATTCCGGGCGTGGAGGTCGATTCCGCACCGGGCAGTCTCTCCATCGAAGCGCGCGATTAGGTTCCCTCCGCGCTTCATTTTCCCCATTCCGCTGTACAATCCCAACATGAGCCGTTCCCAGAGCCGCGCTGCCGGAGATACTTTTGCGTGGGGAAAATTGATGGTGTCCCGATGACCGCAACCCGCGAAAAGACCGAAACCCGCAAGCTGCCCATGATGCCCATTCGGGACATGGTGATCTTTCCCTTTATGATGACGCCTTTCGTGGTGGGGCGCGAGTCGAGCGTGCGCGCTCTCGAAGAAGCTCTCACCGGCGACCGCAAGATCTTTCTCGCCACCCAGCACGATGCCAGCGTGGACGAACCCAAGGCCAAGGAGATTTTTCAGGTCGGGGCCATCTGCAATATCGTGCAGAGCGTCAAGATGCCCGACGGCAACATCAAGGTGCTGGTCGAAGGCGTGGAGCGCGCCAAATCCATCGAGGTGAATGACCAGGACGGATTTTTTGTCGCCACGGTGCGCCTGGGCAAGAGCCAGTTCGAGATGACCCCGGCTGTCGAGCAGCTGATGACCCGCGTCACGGGCCTCTTCGAGCAGTACGTCAAGCTGCAGCAGTCGCTCAACTACGAGACCATCATCGCCTCGGTGCGCATGGACGAGCCGGCCAAGCTTTCCGACACCATCGCCGCCAATCTGCAGTTGGGCATCGAGGAAAAGCAGGAACTGCTGGGCCTCTTCGACCCCGCGACGCGCCTGGCGCGCATTGCCGACGTGCTGGACATCGAGATTGAAAAGCTCGACCTGGACCGCAACATCCAGTCTCACGTGAAGCGGCAGATGGAGCGGGCGCAAAAAGAGTATTACCTCAACGAAAAGATCAAGGCCATTCAAAAGGAACTGGGCCGCGGCGAGAAGAGCGAGTTCGACGAACTGCGCAAGAAGATTGAAGCCGCCGGAATGCCCAAGGACGTGCTCGACAAGGCCATTCAGGAGCTCAAGAAAATGGAGGCCATGCCGCTCATGTCGGCCGAATCGACCGTGAGCCGCAATTACATCGATTGGCTGCTGGCTGTGCCGTGGAAGAAGCGCTCGAAAGAAACCCGCTCCATCGAATACGCCGAAAAGGTGCTCAACAGCGACCACTATGGGCTGGAAAAGATCAAGGATCGCATTCTGGAGTTTCTGGCCGTGCGCCAGTTGGTGAAAAATCCCAAAGGCTCGATTCTCTGCTTTGCCGGACCTCCGGGGGTGGGCAAGACCTCCCTGGGCATGTCGATCGCGAAAGCCACCGGGCGCAAATTTGTGCGGCTTTCCCTGGGCGGCATCCGCGACGAGGCGGAGATTCGCGGCCATCGCCGGACGTACATCGGCGCCATGCCCGGTCAGATCATCCAGCACATGAAGCGGGCCGGCACCAAGAACCCCGTCTTCCTGCTGGACGAGGTGGACAAGATGGCCTCGGATTTCCGCGGCGACCCGGCCTCGGCACTGCTGGAGGTGCTGGACCCGGAACAGAACACCACCTTCCAGGACCACTATCTGGACGTGGACTACGACCTCTCGCAGGTGCTGTTTGTGGCCACTGCCAACGTGATGCACACCATCCCGGCGGCTTTGCAGGACCGCATGGAGGTGCTGCGGCTGCAAGGCTACACGGAGCAGGAAAAACTGGAGATTGCGCGCCAGTATCTGGTCAAAAAGCAGCGCGAGCAGACCGGTTTGAGCGAGAAAAACCTGATCTTTGCCGACGACGGGATTGTCGAGATCATCCGTGGCTACACGCGCGAGGCCGGGGTCCGGAATCTGGAGCGCGAGATCGGCAACATCTGCCGCAAGGTGGCGCGCCGCGTGGTCAAGCTGGGAGCCAAGCACAAGGAAGAACTCACCGCCGCCAACATTCACGAGTTTCTCGGCGTGGCCCGCTTCCACGACTCCGAGGTGCATGAAAAGAGCGAAGTGGGCCTGGTGACCGGGCTGGCCTGGACCGAGGCGGGCGGTTGCATCCTCACCACCGAAGTGCAGGTGCTGGACGGCAAGGGCAAGCTGACCATCACCGGGCAACTCGGCGACGTGATGCAGGAGTCTGCCCAGGCCGCACTCAGCTATATTCGCGGCCGTGCGCAGGCGCTGGGGCTGAGCCGCGAGTTCTATCGCAATGTGGACCTGCACCTGCACGTGCCCGAAGGCGCGATCCCCAAGGACGGCCCTTCGGCCGGCATCACCATGGCCACGGCGCTGGCCTCCGCGCTGGCTAAAGTCCCGGTCCGGCGCGACATCGCCATGACCGGCGAGATCACCCTGCGCGGCAAGGTGCTGGCCATCGGCGGCTTGAAGGAAAAGCTGCTGGCCGCATTGCGCGCCGGCATCTTCGAGGTGATCCTGCCCCACGCCAACGAGAAGGACATCGCCGAACTGCCGGATAACATCAAGAAGGCCATGAAGCTGCACTTCGTCGATCAGATGGACGAGGTGCTGGCGCTGGCTCTCGAAGGCCCGCTTCCGGTTGCGCTGCCCGTCGAGGCTGAAGTACTGGCCGCCGTTCCGGCCGGTGAGCTGGCGGCGAATCTGCCCGCACCCCAGTAAAGCGAGCGCCGGGAGATCCGCGAACTTCTGACGAAACCGGATTACCGGAATTTCGTCAGAAGTTTAGGCTCCGCTTGAACGCAATCGAATGGAAGCGGCTTGCGTTTCCTTTGGCAAGGTGCAATGAATCGTGCGACCTGGCGGCCAAAAGCAGACGCACCTTGCCAAAAGCCCGCATTTTAGTTGATGATTGAAGGGTTCCCTTCTCCCTGCGCCGACTCGAATGCGATGGACCCTCTCCGGGAATGAAAGAATGCCGGAAGCCCGCGGGCTTCCGTCTGCTTTTGATGAAGTCTTGCACTTTCCAGAGTGCGTTGCTCCTTGGTAATTTTCGATTCCATGCCGTTTTGCGCGGATGGAAGAGTGGGGCACATGAGACTTCCGATTTTTCCCGTTGTAGGCCTGCTGATTTTGGGCGCGGCAGGCGCTGTTCATGCCCAGAGCTGTTCTGGCATGTCGCTGGGCAACGATGCCAGCCTGAATGGATTTGTTCCGTTTCCTTCGACCAATGCCTGGAACACCAACATTTCAAACGCGCCCGTCGATCCGAATTCAGCAGCCATCGTCAGTGCTCCAGGCTTTACCGGACTGGCCACGCATGTCAATTTTGGCTCGTCGACCGGCGACGGCGGCATTCCCTACGTGGTGGTGGACTCAACCTTGACCCCGACGGTGCCGATCGACGTCCAGGCCTACGCGGACGAAAGCGACGTCGTTGTGGCGCCGTATCCCATTACGGCGCCCATCGAGGGCAGTCCTGCCGACTGCGCGGGCTGGCCGGACACGTACCTCGGCGATGCTCATGTCCTGGTGCTGGATCGGGCGAAATGCTGGCTTTATGAGACGTACAGCACGCATCGCTGCAGTGGGCAGTGGAGTGCCGACAGCGAGACGATCTGGGACATGAATCACTATGAATCGCGGCCCTGGGGCTGGACTTCGGCCGATGCCGCAGGCTTGTCGGTCTTTCCAGGGCTCGTGCGCTACGACGAAGTGGCTTCCGGGGCGATCAACCACGCTATCCGCTTTACGTTGCAAGACACCAAAAACGACGCCAATGACGGCTATTTCGTCACTCCCGCATCGCACGCCGCGGGCAACTACTGGAGTGTTTCGAACGTGATGGGAATGCGGATCAGGTTGAAGGCCAGCTTCGACATCTCCGGCTACTCGAAGGCCAATCAGGTGATTCTGACGGCGATGAAGCAGTATGGGATGATTCTGGCGGACAATGGAGGAGATTTCTATATTCAGGGCACGGACGATCCGCGCTGGGACGACAGCGATTTGGCCAATCTGGATGGAATTGCATCGTCGAACTTCGATGTCGTGCAGATGACGCCCACCTATCCGGGGTACGATTCCGCAACTGCGCCCACCGGTCCCGCCCCGACGATCAGCAGCTTCACGGCCTCGGCGTCAACGGTTGCATCCGGCACTCCGGTCACCTTCACCTACAGCGCAAGCGGCGATTCTTACGATTTCATCGACACCATCGGACCGGTTGCGGCCGGAAGCGGAAGCGTGACCGTGAACCCCACGGCCACCCAGACTTACACCTTGAACTCTACCAACGCTTATGGCAGAACCACGAGCACGCCTTTGACCGTGACGGTCTCCGGTTCGGCGACCTCGGTGGCAGCCGCGCCCACCTTCAATCCCCTGGCCGGTACGTTCAGCTCGGCGCAGTCAGTGACCCTGTCCGACACGACCTCAGGGGCGACGATCTACTACACCACCGACGGTGTCACGACGCCCACAACCGGCGCGACCAAGTACACCATCGGCAGCGCGATTGAGGTCGCGTCCACTGAGACCATCCAGGCCATCGCGGTGGCCTCGGGCTACACCAACAGCGCTGTCACTTCGGCAACCTACACCATCAGCGCCGCACCGGTCGCGGCAACGCCCACCTTTAGTCCCTTGGCGGGTACGTTCAGCTCGGCCCAATCGGTGACTCTGTTCGACACGACCTCAGGGGCGACGATTTACTACACCACCAATGGAAACACGCCCACAACCAGCTCGACCAAGTACACCGGCAGCGCGATTGCGGTCCCGTCCACCGAGACGATCAAGGCCATCGCCGTGGCCTCGGACGACACCAACAGCGCCGTCGCTTCGGCAACCTACACCATCAATCTACCGGGAGCAACCGCCTCGCCCACCTTCAGCCCTGGGGCCGGCACGTTCAGCTCGGCCCAATCGGTGACTCTGTTCGACACGACCTCAGGGGCGACGATTTACTACACCACCAATGGAAACACGCCCACAACCAGCTCGACCAAGTACACCGGCAGCGCAATTGCGGTCCCGTCCACCGAGACGATCAAGGCCATCGCCGTGGCCTCGGACGACACCAACAGCGCCGTCGCTTCGGCAACCTACACCATCAATCTGCCCATCGAGGGCTTTTCCGTAGCCGTTGTTTCGCCCTCGCTCACCGTTCCATCCGGGGAGAGTAAAACGACCACCGTAACGGTCACGCCACAAGACGGATTTTCCTCCCAGGTTTCGTTCCGCTGCTCGGGGCTGCCTTCCGGAGCATCGTGCGGTTTCTCTCCCGCAACCGTCACGCCGGCGGGCGCGGCAACTTCTACAACTCTGACCGTGACCGCCCCGGCGACGGCTGCGACGTTGGACGGCAGCCGTCGCCCGTTCTTCCCCGCGGCGGCGCTGGTTGGCGTTTTGTGCTGCGTGGGCTGGAGGAAGCGGCGCCGCTGGCAACTTCTTCTTTTGCTGGCGGTGAGCGTCCTGGGGCTCGGTTTGCTCAATGGATGCAACAGCGGGGCCTCGATTGCTGGAGCAACTTCTCCTCAGTCCTCTACCTCGTCCATCACCGTAATCGCCACCTCGGGGACGCTCCAGAAGTCGACCACTTTTTCTCTCACGGTGAACTGAGCGGCGCACAGGCGGCAAGCTGGCCGGAACCTCAACCCTGGATCCGATCCAATCCTGTATGCTCGAATCTGTTGGCTTTTAGCGCCCCGGCTCTCAAAACCGAGAACCGGGGCGCCCGGCCCTCGCCAGATTCGCCGCATCGTACTTCCATGCTCACACTTATGCGCTATACAACACAATTTCTGCTTTCCGCGCTGGCCGCCGAACAGTTTCCTTCGCCCGGCGTGCCGGAGATCGCCTTTCTGGGGCGGTCGAATGTGGGCAAATCGAGCCTGCTGAACACGCTTGTGGGCGAGAAGGCGGCCAAGGTCTCGCAAAGTCCCGGCCGCACGCGGGCCATCAATTTCTTCGCCCTGCTGGACCCCAGCCAGCGGCGCACACTGCTGTTCGCCGACCTTCCCGGCTACGGCTACGCGAAGATTTCGAAGTCCATCTCGGCGGGCTGGCCGGCTTTCATCGAGCCTTACTCTGGCGATCCGCTCGACGCTGAAACTGTGCGTCTGCCTGGTGGACTCGAACGTGCCGGTGCAGCAGAGCGACCGAAATCTGATCGACTGGTTGCGGGCCGAGGGCCGCGAGTTTACCGTGGTGGCCACCAAGATCGACCGGCTCAGCGGCAACGAGCGCACGCGCAATCTGCTGGCCCTGAAAAAAGGCCTGGAACTGGACAAAGTGCTGCCCGTTTCGGCCAAGACCGGCTACGGAGTGAAGGAACTCTGGGCACAGATCGAGGCGGTTGGCGGCGAAAACGACTGAATCTCCACCGGAACCCCGATTTCACCACGCTCGACGGCTTCCCGAACCTGCTGCTGGAAGCGTTGCGCGGTGGGTGAGTCACAGCGCAAAATGCGCACGCCCTGCGCCATTCTTCCCATATAGCGCGGAGCCAGGCGAAGCCAGCGGCGGGCAGCCCGACGCCTCTGGAGTGAGGCAGCCCGCGGCGATTTTGTCCAGCGCGGGCAGCCAGACGGCGGGAGCCCTGGCCACGCTCCAGGCGACGAAGACCTGATCCGCACTCGCTTCGACGGGTTCGATCCGCGCAAGGCCCGGAGGGATGAGGGCCGCGAGTTTGCCGGCAGCTATTCCACCCGGCCCCAGCAGATCGGGGCGCACGCCGCGCTCCAGCATTTCAAGCGCAAAATCGGACTCGCATCCCTCCGTCGCAACGGCAACGCAGACCGCAACCGTCTCGCGCTTGCGAATCTCGTTCTTCAGAATGCGCAGGGCCTCGTCGAGCGAGTTCACCACGAAGTCCACGACCCCATCCCGAATGGCTTGCCTCTGCGCGCCTGCATCGGCTGAAACCGCCAGCGTAGCCGCGCCGGCGATGTTGGCCGCCACCACCAGCGCACGGGCTTGCGCGTCGAGTTCTCCGGCGTAGAGAAGCTGGCCGCCCAGAGTCGGACCCAGATCCGGGTCCAGAGCCGGGCCTGGATTCGGATTCCGATCGGAAGCGGCGTCGGCGACGGGGGTCTCTGGTTTCAGGGGGGAAATCGAAGCCGCAGCCGAGCTCAGAGCCGCATAAAACCGCTCAACCTGAAAAGGAAAACCGGTTGCTGCCAATTCGATGAAATCAGGGGTCAAGGAAATCCATTCTCCGTGTTTCAGCCTGCCGCCCCGGATGTAAAGGGGGGCTTGATCCTCTGTCTGCGCGCCAAAAAGCGCACAACCCACCCCCTGCGCACGGGAAGAGCCTGCGCTCCTCAGGTCCGGCGCAACGGCAGGCTCGCCGCCGGATTCGACTGGAAGCTGTTTCATCCCCTGCCTTGGCTTCCATCGGACGGCGTACTCAGGGGCTAAAGCCCACGATTTTACTGCCCTTTTCGGCACGACTAAAGCCGTGCCCTGATACAAAACCTAGAGGTCATCTCATCAACACGATTCCGCCTGTCGAAAACATCCCTCAGGGGCTGAAGCCCCCCATTTTATTGGCATTTTGCGGCACAACTAAAGCCGTGCCCTTTCGAATCCGGTGATGAGTTGGCTTCTGGTGATGAAACAGCTTCTGACCAGTTTACCAACTGGAGTAAGGCTGGTCATCTGAGCCGGTCTCCTGGGAGCCGGAGTGAACATCGTCGATGCCGGGGTCGGTCTGATCCAGCGAGTACATGGCGTCGCTGCTGTCGGTGACCCAGGTGTCTTTGCTGTGGGTCAACGGGTCCACGGGAATTTCCCTCAGGTAGCCGTCCTGCACCAGGTCATCGAGCGACTGCGGCGCCTTCTGCTTGTCCATGGTGTAGGAGTCGATGGCCGTCGCGCATCACGTGCAGGTCTTCCTTCAGCACCGCCTCCTGGCCCGCTTGATGGCCTCCGAACTTGGGAATGGCCACCATGGTCAGAATCCCGATGATGGCCATCACGATCATCAGCTCGATCAGCGTAAAACCCGCGTCTTGTTTTCGAATCCTGCGCACTGAAACCTACCCTACCAGTCCGAATATTTGGTCCCGTCCAGGGCCGTCCCCTGCGACTTGGAATATACGTCGAAAACACTCTGCCCGCCATAGGAGTCCGACTTGGGATCATCCTGCATGGAGCGCAATCCCCACTCGGCCTTGCCGGTCATGGGGTCCACCGGAATCCGGCGCAAAAACTTGACCTTTTTGCCCTGCACGTCCACGCCGTTCACCAGCGTCTCAAGATCGGGCGGATAGCCCTGGCTGTCCACCTTGATCTGGAAGGCGTTCTTGTCGGCGGCGTCCTTGTAGTGGTCGATGGCGTCGCGCATCTGCCACAGTAGTAGCGGAGCATCCGCTCGTTGGTCGCTTCACCTGGAAGCGCGCGAGGGCACCACCGCCGAAGCCAGGATCGACAGAATCGCCACGGTCACAATCAACTCGACCAGTGTAAGCCCCCGTTCCCGACTGCGGCCGTACCGGATTGGCGGGCTTGCTTCATGGCACAACACCGAACTCGGCGGCGGCGCTCACCCAAGGGCAC
>CAWBHO010000084.1:0-14567 GCA_963788415.1 uncultured Acidobacteriaceae bacterium
ACTTCGTGCCGGACCTGAGATCGAACCTCACGGCTGCACCTCTCCCTGCGCTTCGAACTTCGCGCGGCCTGGCCCCAGCGCCACGGCCCGCATCACCTTGCCGCCAATCGTCAAACGCACATTGAACGTCTCGCCCCGCATGGCTGGATTGAGCGCCTGCGCATCGAGCACTGCATCGACAACCGGCGTGTGCTCTTCGACAACCAGCCGATCGCCCGTGCGGATGACCGGGAGAACCCGGACTTCCGAGCCCTGGCCCGCAGCCATCGAAGCAGATATGGCCGGCCTGTTACGGCCCCCCGCGGCCAGCACCAGGCGGCCCGGTCCGCTGGGATGCTGGTCATTGCGCATCAGCAGCCAGCGAGCTCCGGTGTTGGGATCGTCGATCTCGCGAACGACCTCGCCCTGCGCCGCCCCTGCAACCCGAGAAGAGACGGCAAGCGTCGCCGGTTGCGGGAGCCGGGCGCTGGAGCCGAGAACGTTGCCTCCGCCTTGAGCCCACTTGGCGGCAGAACGCAGGCCGCGGCCATCAGAAGCAGCCATGCCGCGCCCGAACCCCTCTTGTCTCCCGTCCTCGTCGAGCCCATTTTCTCCCCCCGCCAGAACTTCAACCGATCCCTTCATTTCAGTGCGTCATATTGTTGACCTGCGAGTACATGTCGTCGGCGGCCTTGATCACCTTGGAGTTCGACTCGTAGGCCCGCTGCGCCAGCACCATCTGCACAAACATGGTCACCACGTCCACATTCGAGTTCTCCAGATAGCCCTGCTGCAGCGTGCCCAGTCCCTCGCGTTCCGCCGGGGTTGCCGAGCACCGGATCGCCGGAGCTGAGCGTGGTCTGCAGCAGGTTCGAGCCCATGCTCTCCAGGCCCCCGGGATTGGGAAAGGTGGCCAGCTGGATCTGCCCCAGCTGCGAGGGGTTCTGCTGCCCCGGCAGGGTCGCGTTCACCACCCCGTACTGGGTGATGGTGACCGCCGTGGCGTTGGCGGGAATGGTGATGGTGGGAATGATCGGATCGCCGTCGGTGGTCACAATGGTTCCCTGGTTGTTGAGCTGAAACTGCCCGGCGCGCGTGTAGGCGATGGTGCCGTCGGGCCGCTGCACCTGGAAGAACCCGGTGCCCTCGATGGCCACGTCGAGCGGGTTGATGGTCTGGTTCAGCGATCCCTGGGTCATGATCACTTCGGTGGCCGCCGACTTGGTGCCCAGGCCGATCTGCAGCCCGGCCGAGACCGTCGACTGGCTCTGCGCCGCGCCCGGCGTCACCAGGTTCTGGTAGACCATGTCCTGAAACTCCAGGCGCAACTGGCGAAATCCGGTGGTCGAGGAGTTGGCCAGGTTGTTGGCGATGGTGTCCAGGTTCAACTGCTGCGCGCTCATGCCGCTGGCGGCTGTATACAAGGCTCGAATCATGGTGGCTCCTTTCAGTCGAGCAGTGAGCAACTGGAGTGATCAGTTCTCAGAGCCGAACTACTGATGAGCCATCGCTTACTCCCGATCGCTGAATCCGAGTTCACACTGTCCATCTTCGGACACTGATCACTGTTCCCTGTTCCCTGCCACTGCCCTCACACCCTGGGCAGATCCTCGGTGGCGATCTTGTTGAACTCGGTGTGGAAG
This sequence comes from uncultured Acidobacteriaceae bacterium, assembly GCA_963788415.1. Classification (GTDB taxonomy): domain Bacteria; phylum Acidobacteriota; class Terriglobia; order Terriglobales; family Acidobacteriaceae; genus Telmatobacter. Next base: position 1,623 of record CAWBHO010000084.1, read on the forward strand.
ACGGTCAGCGCCTTCTGCATCATCTCCGCCTGGCGCTGCATCACGATCAGGTCCAGCGTTCCCTGGATCACGTCCTGGTTGGCGGCCTCGATGGCGCCCTGGTGAATCGCGGCGTTCGTTGCGAGCGTCGGCTGCACACCCTCCGGCGCGACATAGCGGTTGGCGCCCTCGGGGGTCAATTGCAGCGCCGGCGGGAAAGGTGAACACGCCCACCGTGGCCACCACGCCGCCGGCCACCGAGAGCACGCCATCGGCGCCCACCGTCACCTCGCCCGGAGGAACGGGAATCGGCTGGCCGGTGGCGGACAGCACCGGTTCGCCCGCCGCCGTCACCAGTTGCCCGGTCGGGGTGCGGTGAAAGCCGCCATCGCGGGTGTAGCGCAGCCCGTTGGGAGTCTGCACCTGAAAGAAACCCTCGCCCTCGATGGCCAGATCGAGCGGATTGCCGGTCTGCTCAAGCGCGCCCTGGCCCATGTTGAGCCGGTCGCCGCCCAGCAGGCCATAGTTGTTCACCGTCTGCCCCAACTGCGAGTCCATGGCGTCGGGCCCCAGCAGCACCGAGCGGAAGTACTCCTGCTCGGCCCGGTAGCCCGGGGTCTGCGCGTTGGCCAGATTGGTGGCCGCAATGTCCAGCGCCTGGGTTCGCGCCACCAGCCCGGTCATCGCCGCATAGTATCCACTATCCATCGAGCGCCATCCTCCTTACGCACCCGAAGACATTGCAGGTGGAGTACCGAAAGGAAAATGGCAGGATTAGAACAAAATTAGAATCCGAGGCGTGGAAATTGGAGAGATTCTGGAAATGCAGAGAAAAGATCCGCAAAACGCCTGTAGCAAGCTTGTTTCCGCGCGGTCTCTAGCCGCCTCTCCGGGGCCGGCAGCTGCCATCCTGGAGAGGAGACGCTCTTCTTCATTCTTTATTTATCTTCGGTTGATCCCTCTATATCCCTGCGCATTGCATCCTGGCGGAGTTTTCCTCCGGCCAGGCGCGGCAGCCGGTTCGGCGCATCCCGGCCTCAGCGCATTCTCATCCCGTCCTCAGCGTAACTCTGCCCAGCCTCAGCGCAGCCCTAACCCAGCCTCAGCGCAGCAGTTCTGGCGGCCTCCTGCCTGACTCCTTACTGCAGACCGTCGCAGATGATGGTGACTTCAAAGCCGGCATCGTCAAACTTGTACATGTGGTGCAGCTTGAACTCGGGAGCCTGCACGTGAAGGTTGTAGTTGCGCCCGGTGATCACGGCCGGAACCGAAAGACCGCAGTTGGCGGCTAGCTCCGGAACCTTGCCCTTCCACGCCCCGGCCAGCATGTTGCAGATTTCGCCGATCCCGTCCTTGACGGTATCGTCAATCTCCTCAAACTCCATGCCCGTCATGTGCGCGGCGATCTTCATGGCCGCCGATCCCGCGCTGCGGAAGACACAGGCCCCGCTCAGCAGCCCTCCAAAGCCGACCACTGCGGTCACCGACTCCGGCTCGTCGGCGCCGACCGGCTCCGAGCAACGCTCGCAGTTGACCCCCAGCATCATCTGGAAGACCTCCTCCACGCTCGCATCCAGGTTCTTCGGATCGCTGACCTGATGCACGTTCTCCCGCAACGACAGAGTCATCGTACTACGCTCCAATCCCGTTTTACCGCTGTCTCGCGATGTCGCAATCGCGGCCTTACGCACTCCATTCAACAGCACAATGACGCCTCCCGGCTACGCCGCATTCAGCAACGGCAGCACCCGCTCCTTCACCTGCTCAGCCGTAAATGGCTTGCGGATGTATCCCTGCGCGCCAGACAGGATGGCCTGCTTGACATGCTCCTCGCTCGATTCGGTGGTAATCATCACCACCGGAACACCAGGAGCCAGATTCTGCGCCCGCAGCTGGCGAAGAAACTCCAGCCCGTCCATCGAGGGCATATTGATATCGGAGAGAATCAGGTCCACCTTCTGCGCTTTCAACACATCCAACCCTTCGGTGCCGCTGCCGGCCTCAAGCACCACCAGCGTATCCAGCCCCGCCTGGCGGAGAGCGCGCTCCACGATCTTGCGCATCACTGAAGAATCGTCCACGATCAGAGTTCGTACTTCACTCATGCCCATGCTCCTCTGCTAGTTTGTTCATCGGCTCCTCTGCGCAGTCCATGAGAAGCATTTCTTCCTCAGAGCCTGCAATGAACTTTCGCGCAGGCGGGAAAGCTCATCACGGGATCTGGCACCAGTCGCATCTCATTGTGCCCCGATCGAACAGATCAGGTCTTCGATCGAGTCCCGTTCCGGCATCGGCCCGCTCTGCGGAGTTCGCCACATCCTCAGCCACAGGCAGTCATGCACCCGGACCAGACGGGAGGCGACCGGGCGCGACCGTTCGATCGACTTGGCCAGCCTGTGCACCAGCGCCGGCTCCGAACTGGCCTCGATCAGCTCCACCGCGGGAAACTTGGCCTTCAACATGCGGGTGTGCGCCGGGCCGAAGAGCGACTCGGCAACCAGCCCGCTCTCCACCCTCAGACCGCTCATCCGCTCGACAGCCAGGGCCACGACCGGATCCAGACGGTCCTCGAATCCCAGATAAAGAAGCTTGCCGGCGGCCACCCGCAGCGGCAGCGCGCCAAAGGCATCCACAAAGAGCCGCGGCACCAGGCCGGTAAGCGCCTCGGCGTCGTGAAACTCCAGGGGAAGCACCGGGCAGCTCCACTGCAAACCCAGCGCCCGGACAACCAGCTGCTCGCTCACCCCCTGCCGGCGAACAAGCCAGTGGCCCAGCCGCCCGGCTCCGGCCACCTTCTGCGCCTCCAGAGCCTCGCGCAACTGGTTCGATGTAATCCACCCCTGTTCGAGCATCACCAGTCCCAGGGGAATGCGGTGCCGGTAGCTTTCCTGCGCCCGCCCCCGGCCCTCCAATTCACGGCGCACCGCAGCGGCCACGAGCACCCCGGTACATTCGGCCGAGCAGCTCCAGCCGCCCTCGAAGACCGGCGCCTGACGGCTGCGCCAGAGATGCAGCCAGCCGGAAGCGCAGCCGGGGTTAGAGCAGGTTTCAAACAAGCCGCCCTTCGCCCGGACACGCGGGCCGAATTCTCTGCCTGCCGCCAGCGGTTTATCGAGGGCAGATTCAAAGAGCGCCGCCCTGGACGGCCGCAGCAGGGAGCGGTCTTGATTGGAGCGATTCTGATTCGAGCGCTCTTGATCCGAGCGGCCCTGGCTCAAGCCGTCCCGGTTCGATTCGCGGCTTCGATTCCGGCTTAAAAGAGGCATCGTATGCTCTCCAGCCGCTTCATCGGAGCGGCCACCTCGGTCACTCGCAGGCCGAAGTTGCCGTTGACCAGCACCACCTCGCCCCGCGCCACAATCTTGTCGCCCACGATCAGGTCCACCGGATCGGCCACATGGCGGTCCAGTTGCACCACGTCCCCGGGGCCCAGGTCGAGAATCTCGCCCAGCGGCAACTCCTTGCAGCCGAAGCGCAGCGCGGCCTCCAACTCCACGTCGAGCAGCAGCTCGATTCCGGGGTTGAGGGGCGGCGGAGGCGGCGCGGCCGGCGGCGCGAAAGGCGGCGCAGAGAAGGGCGCTGAATACGGAGCGGGGGAGGGCGCAGGCGGAGCAGAAGCCTTTTGCGCGGCCGGCGGCGCGGCCGCAGGTTTAGGCACTCGCACCTCATCGCGCACCAGAATCGTCCACGAGCGCTCGGCGGACTTCAGCTCGAAGGCGCAGGAGACCTTGGCCTCGGCGCTGATCTCCTCGAACGTCTCGACTCGGCACTTCTTGCCGGTCTTGGCCAGCAATTCACCGACGGCCGCCTCCGCGACCTCGCGCAAGAGCTCGCCCCAGCTGCTTTTCTGCTCCACCCCTTCGCCCATCAGCGGCGACTCCAGGATGGTGGAATCGAGGATGACGGCGAAGCGGCCTTCTTCGTCCCCCGCCAGGGTAGCGGCAAAGCCGAACGTACCCGCCGCCAGAGGCTTGGGCAGCGACTCAACCAGCTCCGGCTCTCCGGCCAGGGCTTGCGAAAACAGGGCTGTCGCCGCGCCCGTCCAGCACTCAAGATAGCTCTTCATAGATCAGTCTCCAAAACCGGACGTTCGATGCGAGCGGCGCGGTGCGCTCCCTGGCGGATGGCGTGCGCCGTTGAGAGCTTCTGTCCGCCGACCCTCCACTCGGGCAGGGTGTTGGCGGCCAGATCCATGCGCAGGACCGAGCCCACCTCCAGATTTTCCAGATCGCTGGCCCGCAGCCGCACGGTGGGCGTCTGCAGGCTGGCGCCGAAGCGGATGCGGCGCGCCGAAGCCTGCATACGCGCCCGGCTCTCGTCGCCGTGGCGGCGGCGGCGCGCCCAGTCGGAGGTCAGCCGGCGCAGGATGGTATTGGCTACCACGGCCGGAAAGGCCAGATTGAGCAAGCCCGAGCTGTGCGGCATGCGCACCTCGAAGCTCAGGCAGAGCGTCTTCTCGGTGACCGACATGATGCGGGCCACCTGGGTCTGCATCTGGCGGCGTTCGAAGTTGAAGCTCAGCCCCACCGGCTGCCAGGCCGCGGTCAGCTCCCGGCAGACGATCTCGACCACCGAGGCCAGAATCGACTCTTCGATGTCGGTCAGCTCGCGCAGCGGGCCGTCCCGTCCCTCGCCGCCCAGCAGCAGATCGATGATCGGAGGCGCCAGGGCAAGGTCCAACTGCAGAACCGAAAGCGCTCCCAGCGGCTCCATGCGCACCGACGATACATAGCTGATCTCCGGGATTCTTAAAAGAAACTCATTGAACGGGATCTGCTCGGCTGAAACCAGGTTGACCTGGAAGCGGGTACGCAGCCAGGCGGCCAGGTTGTGGGTCAGGTTGCGGGCGAACAGATCGTTCAACATGCTGATGGCGCGCAACTGGTCGGTCGAGATCTGGCCCGCCGAAGAAAAGTTGTAGGGCACCACGCGGGCTCGCACCTCGGTGTTCTGGGCCTCCGGCATGGTGCTGCGCGCGGCCTGAAACAGGGCGTCGATCTCGTCTTGCTTGAGCGTCTTTTCCATGATGCGTTTCTCTCCGGAAAGAATGTGGTCCGTAGTCCGTCAAAAACCCGTAGTCCGTTGCCCGTAGTCCGTTGCCCGTAGTCCGTTGCCCTCAGTCCCTTGGTCCCTGGTCCTTTAGTTCCTGGTCCTTTAGTCCCTGGTTCCCTTGTCCCTGTTTGCTTTCATCGGCGCGCCTGATCCGGCGGTTTCCGGGGGCGCTGCCGCTCGAAGGCCCCGCGCGCCGCCAGATCCTTGAGCGCGGCCCTCAAATGGACCACCGCCGAAGCGTGCACCTGCGAGACCCGCGATTCGACCACTCCGAGCGCCAGTCCAATCTCGCGCATGGTCATCTCCTCGTAGTAGTAGAGGCTCATCACCAGCCGTTCCCGGTCGGGAAGATTCTGAATGGCGTCGGTCAGCCGCTGCTCGAGCTCGCCCCGCAGGCAGCGAAAGAGCGGATCTTCCTCCGGGCGGCCGGGAATATAGGCCATCTCCTCTTCGCCCGAGTCCTCGTTGCGCTCCATGTGCAGAGTGCCGATCTCGAGGCCCTTCAAATCGCCCAGAAGCTGCTGGTACTCTTCGAGATCGAGTTCCATCTCCGCGGCCACCTCCCCCTCGTTCGGCGCATGACCCATCCGGGCCGTCAGCACGCGGATCGCCTCTTCGACCGCCCGGCCCTTTCTGCGCAGCTCGCGCGGGCTCCAGTCGAGCGTGCGCAGGCTGTCCAGAATCGCTCCCCGGATGCGGAACTGCGCATAGCTCCTGAACTGCACCTTCTTGGCCGGATCGAACTTGGAAAACGCGTCCATCAGACCCACCACCCCGGCCGATACCAAATCCTCGATGTCCACATGCTGAGGCAGGCGCTCGTGAATGCGGCGCGCCAGAAAACGCACCATCGGCAGGTGGTCCAGCAACACCTGTTCCTGCTCGCCGGTGAGCGCCGGCAACTGGGCGCCACCGGGAGGATAACCGTCCCCCGCAGCACTCCGTCGCGGATTCCTCTGATTGCCCGCCGCGTTCGCCGTTTCTAGTCCCATCGCCGCCCCCTTCAACCAAATTTCCAATTGTAACCGGTTCCCAGTAAGCCGCTAGCTTCTAGCTGCCACCTACGAGCTCCCAGCTCTTCGCAAAACTCGACTTCCCCACCAATCCAGCGAGCAGCCAGAAGCTAAAAGCTGCCTTTCCTCACCGCACCGTTCCCACCGGGCGCAAGCGAATCTCGGGAGGAATTTCTCCGGCCGCCACCACCGCCAGGCGGGGCATAACCGGCTCCAGCCAGCGCTTGACGTGATAGCGGGCCGGACTAGGACAAAGAAGCACGGGGAGCGCCGCTGCGCTGGCGGCGGGAATAAGGCGTCTCAAAGAATCGGCCAGACGGCGCACCACCGGAGTTCCCGGCGCGGCGGCGGCGGCGGCCAGCATCCTCTGCCCCGTCTCGGGCGAAAGCGTGGCCAGAATCTCCTCTTCGAGCGCCCCATCGAGCAGCAGAACGGGCAACTGGCCCTCCCCGTCGAGCAGCGGCTGGACCAGCCTTCGGCCCAGGGCCTGGCGCGCGGCCTCGACCAGCGCGACGACGCTTTTGTTCATCGGCGCGGTCTCGATCAGCGCCTCGAGAATCGCTCCCAGGTCGCGGATCGAGACCCGCTCGCGCAACAACTGCTCGAGCACCCTGCCCACCTCGCCGAGCGAGAGCAGTTTGGGAACCAGTTCCTCCATCAGCTTGGGATGGCTCTCGTTGAGCGAATCCAGCAGCCGCTTGGTTTCGGCCCGCCCCAGCAGCTCATAAGCGTGGCGGCGGATCAGCTCTCCCAGATGCGTGGTGATCACCGTGACCGCATCCACCACCGAATAGCCGGCGGCGATGGCCTGATCTTCAAGACCCGGCGCAATCCAAATCGCGGGCACTCCGAAGGCCGGCTCGCGCGTCTCCTTGCCGGCCAGCGGACGGCGGTTGGCGTCGCCCGAGACGGCCAGCAGTTGGGTTCCCTCGGTCTGCCAGCGGCCGATCTCCATACCGCGCAGCGAGAACAGGTACTCGCGCGGCCTGAGGCGCAGGTTGTCGCTGATATGCACCGGGGGCACCAGGAAGCCCATCTCCGCAGAGAGATGGCGGCGCAGCGAGCGCACCCGGCTCAGCAGTTGGCCGCCCTGCTTTTCATCCACCAGCGGAATCAGTTGAAAGCCGATCTCGAGCGTCAGGTCTTCCAGGCGCAGCAGTTGCGCCAGGTCGGAGGCGGCCGCCTCGCCGGGCTTTTTCTTTTCCGCCACGCCCGGCTCCGGAGCCGCGACCGCCGCCGAGGCGCTCGCCGCGACCTTGCGTCCGGCGAAGAACAGAACCCCGGACACGACCAGAAAGGTCAGCTTGGGCAGCCCGGGAATCAGACACATGGCCCCTGAAACCAAGCTGGCCAGGTAAAGCGTGGACGGCTTGGCCAGCAACTGGGAGCGAATCTCGCCGCCCAGCAACCCGGCCGAGTTGGCCCTGGTCAGGGTGATACCCCCGGCGATTGAAACCAAAAGCGAGGGGATCAGCGTGACCAGCCCGTCGCCCACCGTCAAAACCGTATAAGTGCGCGCCGCCTCGCCCAGCTCGATGCCCTGCTGCAGGGTGCCGATCAGCAGGCCGGCGATGATATTGATGCCGGTAATCAGGATCGTAGCCAGAGAATCGCGCTGATTGAAGCGCGCCGCGCCGTCCATCGCTCCGTAAAACTCGGCCTCGCGGGCGATGCCCTGCCGCCGCCGCCGCGCCTCGACCTCGTCGATCAGCCCGGCGTTCATGTCGGCGTCGATGGCCATCTGCTTGCCCGGCAGAGCGTCCAGGGTGAAGCGCGCCGTCACCTCGGCGGTGCGCACGGCGCCGTGCGAGACGACCAGGAACTGAATGGCGATCAGGGCCAGAAAGAGCACGAAGCCCACCACGTAGTTGCCGCCCACCACAAACTGCCCGAAGGCCTCGATCACCTTGCCGGCCGCCCCCGTACCCTCGGAGCCGTGCAGCAGAATGCGGCGGCTGGAGGCGATGTTCAACGACAGGCGAAAGAGGGTCAACAGCAACAGCAGCGTGGGAAAGACGCTCAGCTCGACAGCGCGGCGAATCTGCACGGCGGTAAGAAAGACGATGATCGAGGCGGCCATCGACAGGCTGAGCAGAAAGTCCAGCGCCGCGGCCGGCAGAGGAACCAGCATGACAAAGACCATGCTGATGGCCGCCAGCGGCAGCACATACTCGCGCAGCCGGTGAAAGATCGATTGCGCGGGCAGAGAACCGGCAGCCAGGGCGGTGGTGCTCATTTGAAGTCTCCTCTGAAGGGTGGAACGCCGGCAGGCGGACGCCGGGATTGGGCAGCGGCAGCCTGCGCTTTGGCGGCAGCCTCGCGGGCGCGGCGCTCGCGCAGTTCGGCCTCGACGCGCTGGCGATAGAGATAGGCCAGGATGGCCGCCACGGCCGCGTAAAGATCCACGGGAATGGCTTGCCCGGGTTCAACCAGGCGATAGAGCGAACGAGCCAGCGGCGGATTTTCGATAATCGGCACCCCCGCCCAGCGCGCCTCGGCCTTGATCTCCTCGGCCAGCAGGTTGCGCCCCTTGGCCACCACCTTGGGCGCCTCCATGGTGGCAAAATCGAAGCTCAGGGCCACGGCATAGTGGGTTGGATTGGTCAGCACGACGGCGGCCTTCGAGACATCGGCCTTGACCTTGCGCCGCCGCGCCTGCCGCTGCAGGTTGCGAATGCGGCCGCGAATCTGCGGGTTGCCCTCGGTCTCCTTGTACTCGTCGCGCATATCGTCGCGGCTCATCTTCAGGCGTGATTCCCTGCTCTGCCACTCGACCAGGTAGTCGATGGCCGACCAGGCAAACAGCAGCCAGGCCGCGGTCAGCAGCAGGCCGTAGATGTCGGAGCCGAGCAGTTCCAGCCGCGCCGTCGAAAAGGGCGGCACGGTCAGCTGGCGGGCAATGCGCTGCACCGCGAAGACCGCCAGGATGCTGGCCGGGATCAAGGACTTGGCCAGCCGTGCGGCGGCCCGCAGCGAGAAGAGATTCTTGATGTTCGAAACCGGGTTGATCCGATCCAGGTTGAAGCCCACCGCCCCGGCATAAAAATTGACTCCGCCGGTCTGCAGCACCGCCGCGGCCAGCGTAGCCGCGGCCACCGCCGCCATCATCATGCCCGGAGGCCCCAGAAGTTCGAGCGCCAGATGGCGCAAGGCATAGAGCGTGGGCTGAATCTGCGATGGCTCCCAGCGCGCGGGGCTGCCCAGATCGAGAAAGGCCGCAAAGGTTCCTCTCCAGATGATCAGAAGATGACTTCCCATGGCCCCCAGCATCATCACTCCCGGCCAGGGTTCCGGTCGCAGCCGACAGCTCGCGGCTGTGCAGAATGTCGCCTTCCTTGCGCGCCTTGTCGCGCCGGTGCTGCGAGGCCTGTTCTGTGCGCTCTCCGGGCATCGGCTAGCCTCCCAGTCCCAAGGCGGCCCGGTGGCCGGGCGCGGCAATCAGACGCTCGGCCAGGTCGAGCAGCCCGGCAAAGCGGGCCTCGATGAAGCGCGGCCAAAGGGCCAGCGAGCCGGTGAGCAGAGCAAAACCGGTCAGCGTCTTCAAGGGCACGCTCAGGTTCATGACCGGCAACTGCGGGCTCAGCTTGCCCAGCAGCGAGATGGCCACCTCGACCAGCAAGGTGGCGGCCAGCACCGGCGCGGCCAGTTCGACCGCGGCCAGGAAGATGCCGCTCGCAGCGCGCACAATCTCGAGCGCCGATGCAGGCTCGATCGCAAAACAGCCCAGCGGCGCGGCGCGGAAGCTGCGCACCATCGAGGCCAGCAGAATCCGGTCCAGCCCGGCCCCGATCACCACCAGCGTGCCCATCAACTGAAACAGCTCGCCCATCAAAGGCGTCTGGATCGACGAGGCCGGGTCCAGAAGATTGACCAGCGAGAAGCTGAACTGCAGGCCCACAATCTGTCCGGCAAAGAGCAGCATCTCGTTCAACAGCGCAAGGCACAGGCCGTAGACCAGCCCCACCGCCAGCTCGCCCAGAATCGATGAAAAACCGATGGACATCTCGGCGCCGGGCAAGGTCGCCACCAAGGGAGCCAGCAAGAACGCCAGCGCGCCCACGAAGACCGCTTTCACGCGCATGGGCAGCGCGGTCGAAGAGAAAAAGGGCGCGAAGGCCACCATGCCGCTGATCCGGATCAGGACCAGCGTCATGGCGCAAAGAAAATTGCCCCACTGCACCTCGTTTCCCTGCGGCATCGGCGTCTTCCCTTTCGGCGTTTGGCTTTATGTTGACTGGCTCTGGCAGCGCTGCGGTGGAGAGCCCGTGGCTCAGTTCCGCATTTGTTAACCCAGATAGCGGTGCAGGTCGGTCAGCAGCAGATGGTGTAATTGCGCCATCCGGCCCAGAAACCACGGCATCCCGACCAGCAGAATCATGGCCACGGCAGCCAGCCGCGGCACCGTGGTCAGCGACTGCTCCTGCAAGCTGGTCAGCGTCTGGATCAGGCTCAGCACAAAGCTCAGCAGCGCGGCGGCAATCAGCAGCGGCGCGGCCAGAATCATCGCCTCCTTCATCAACTGGCGCAGCAGCTCGGAAACCATATCGGGCGTCATCGGCACTCCTTTCAAGACAGGGCAACAGCGCGTTAAAAGCTCTTCAGCAGCGAGTTGGCCAGCAGGTTCCAGCCGTCCACCATCACAAAAAGCAGAATCTTCAACGGCGTCGAAACCACCACCGGCGGCAACTGGAACATGCCGATCGAGGTGGTGATCGCCGCCGTCACCATATCGATCAACAGAAACGGAAGAAAGAGAACCGCGCCGATGGCAAATCCGGCCTTCAGCTCCGAGAGCATGTAGGCCGGCACCACCACCCGCATAGGCAGGTCGTCGGGCTTGTCGGGGCGCGGAATCTGCCCGGCGGCGGTAAACAGGGCCAGGTCTTTCTCGCGCGCATAGTGCAGCATGAACTGCTTGATCGGCTGGGCGCCCAGGTCGATCGCCACCATGCCGGTAATCTGCCCGGAGCGGTAAGGTTCGACCGCCACCTTGTCCACCTGATTGAGCACCGGGGTCATCAGGAACCAGGTCATCATCAGCGCCAGGCCCATCAGGGTGGGGTTCGAGGGCGCCGTCTGCGTGCCCAGCGCCTGGCGCAGAAAGTGGAAGACCACCAGCAGCCGGACCATCGGGGTCACGGCCATCAGAATGGCGGGCATCAGTGTAATCAACGTCAGGACAAAGAGGATCGTCCACGGAGTCGAGTCCCCCGGATGAAGGCGGGCATTGAGGTCGGGCAGCATGGGAGCCGAGGCCGACGCCGCCAGGCTGAGTCCAGCCCAGGAAGCTACCATGAGAGCCTCGCCGCCGAACGCGCCGGACTGCCTTGCCGGCTCGCAGACTGTCTTTGCCGGCCATCCGCGGCCGGTCATCGAGCGCATAAAAGGCCGGAGAGCCCTCGGGCGAGGTCGCCACCAGAAAGCGCCGCCCTTCGGCCTCGATCAGCGACAGGGACTGGCGCGGAGCCAGGGCGATCCGCTCCAGAAGCTCGAGCCTCGGCTGCCCCCGGCCTACTGTCCTGATCCGCCCCAACAGCCAGCCGGTCCATCCGCTCACTGCCAACTTCTTCGCATTGACGTCCTGTTTCATTCCCTGGTTCTCCCTCGCCCTTGACTGCTTTCTAAGAAAAATCCAATCCCGGCCCTTCACGACAGCCGGGTCACGCGTACCGCCAACTGCGAATCGACCACTTCAAACTCGCTCCAGGCCAATTGCACCGCGCCTGCGCTCAGCGGCAGATCCTCGCCATGCGCCCACTGCGTCTCGATCACCTGGCCCGGCTCCAGGGCCAGCAGGTTCCGCACCCGGAAATCCCGCACCGGCACGGCCACATCCAGCTCCACCGGCAGCCGTGCAAGCGGCGCGAGAAAACTCGACCTCGGGCTCTTCCGCCAGCGAGCGAGTCGACGGCACCAGCGCCTGTTCCACGGCGTTCTTGGACGTTCCCGCCGCGTGGGGCGGGCGGTGGCGGCGCGCTGACCGGCGGCGGCGGCAGTGGATGTGCGGTGGCCATTTGCTGAGAAAAGAAGCAGAAAGGTGACCAGAAGCTGAGACAGCAGGATTGGAAGGGCTCTAATCAAACCCCGCGGCTGACCCGCCTCCTGCCGGCCAGCCGCATCGCTGCTACACTGGTTAGAGAAGATCAACGCGCGGTTTTCCGGGCCCTGTCGACACCGGAATCTGCCCTGGAGCGAGGTCGAACTCAATGCCGGAATCGAATGAAAACAATAGAAATTCGTCCACCAGCCTGCGCCTGAAGATCGGCCTGGCCGAGATGCTCAAGGGCGGCGTCATCATGGACGTGATGAACGTCGAGCAGGCGCGCATCGCCGAAGAAGCCGGCGCCACATCGGTCATGGCTCTCGAGCGCGTGCCGGCCATGATCCGCGCCGAGGGCGGCGTGGCCCGCATGGCCAAGCCCCGCTCATCAAGCAGATCATTCAGGCGGTTTCCATCCCGGTCATGGCCAAGGCCCGCATCGGCCACTTCGCCGAGGCGCAGATTCTGCAGGAATTGGGCGTCGATTTCATCGACGAGAGCGAAGTCCTCACCCCCGCCGACGAGGCCCATCACATCGACAAGCACGCCTTCACCACACCCTTTGTCTGCGGCGCGCGCAACCTGGGCGAAGCCCTCCGCCGCATCGCCGAAGGCGCGGCCATGATCCGCACCAAGGGCGAGGCGGGCACCGGCGACGTGGTCTTCGCCGTGCGCCACATGCGCCAGATCATCCGCGAGATGCGCGCCCTGACCGTGCTCAGCGAGCAGGAGCTTTACGCCGCCGCGAAAGACCATCAGGCCCCCTACGAACTGATTCGCATGGTCGCCCAGACCGGCAAGCTGCCCGTGCCCAACTTCTCCGCCGGCGGCATCGCCACCCCGGCCGACGCCGCCCTGACC
>CAWBHO010000085.1:0-10365 GCA_963788415.1 uncultured Acidobacteriaceae bacterium
GACACCAGGGCGCGCAGGCTGTTGCCATGCGCCGCAATGATCACCTTCTTACCCGATTTCACCATGGGGGCGATGGTCTCGTGCCAGAGCGGAAGGAAGCGCGCAACCGTATCTTCGAGGCACTCCGTCAAAGGGACTTCTGCCGCGGGAATCTCAGCGTAGCGCCGCTCATGACCCGGCCAGCGGGAATCGGACTTATCCAGCGGTGGAGGAGGAGTGTTGTAACTCCGGCGCCAGACCTTCACCTGCTCATCTCCGAACTTGGCGGCCGTTTCGGCTTTGTTCAGCCCCTGAAGGGCGCCGTAGTGCCGCTCGTTGAGGCGCCAGCTGCGCTGAACCGGAATCCACATCAAATCCATCTCGTCGAGAATGGTCCACAGGGTTCGGATGGCGCGCTTCAGCACGGAGGTATAGGCGATATCGAATGTATAGCCCTCCTGCTTCAGGATGCGGCCGCCTTCCAGCGCCTCGGCGTGGCCCTTTTCCGAAAGATCCACGTCGGTCCACCCGGTAAACCGGTTCTCTTTATTCCACTCGCTTTCGCCGTGACGAACCAATACAAGTTTGAACATCATCCCTCCCTTTTCGCATGGCTTTCCGCCATACCTCTCGCCATTATTGAATACAACAGTCAGTATAATATGACCTCATCGCAAGATAAGCTGTGACCGGGAGCACCGGAAAGGCATTCCTTCTCCGAAATGTGCCTCAAGCCAACCGGTTCGCGACTCTGTTTCCATACAAGGGATTGCATTGCACCGAAGATCTCCAAAGAGTTTTACCGGCGCACATTTCTCTCGTGAATACATGCTGAAGTTAGCCGTGAGTTATCTCTCCCCATGCAGCATCGAGTCAGGTTCACCAAGACTCCCCGCACCGGTCGCGGCTTCAGGCAGCCAGGGAACGGGCGGATTCGAACTGCCTCCCCGAACTCGCCTTCACCTGATGTTTTGCCCGGGAATCTGCGGAAAGCCTGCGGCGCAAGACGCCAGAACCCGGTTGGCCATAGAAAGACGGGAAGCGCCTGTTCACAGTGATTCAAAGTCGTTCGCCGATCTCGTTATTTTTCTTCAAGATGTGACCGGGATCACATTCTTGCCGTATGATGGGACGCAGAAAATGATTGGCCGCGCCGAAGAGCCGAAGAGGCGCCTGGGCTGGAACGGCCAATGCCTCTGCTTGGCTATCTCCGCAGAGCGCAAGATTTTCAAGATGAGAGGACATTTTTATCATGGCATCCGACACTCTTACCGTCACCGACAATCGCACGGACCGCACCTATACCCTGCCCATCGAGAATGGGGCTGTTTGGGCAATGGATCTGAGGCAAATCAAGACCAGCGACGAGGACTTCGGGATCATGACCTACGATCCCGCGTTCATGAATACGGCGTCCTGCCGCAGCAGCATCACTTATATCGACGGCGAACGGGGCATTCTGGAGTATCGCGGCTATCCGATTGAAGTGCTGGCCGAGCGCTGCACGTTTCTCGGCGTCGCCTATCTGCTGCTCTTCGGAGAGCTCCCGAATGAAGCGCAACTGAAAAGCTGGACTTATGACGTGACTCACCATAGCATGTTGCACGAAACCACCAAGAAGTTCATGGAGGGTTTTCGCTACGATGCTCACCCCATGGCCATGCTGGTCAGCACAGTGGCTGCTTTGGCCAGCGTCTATCCGGAAGCGAGAAACGTCCAGGACCCGGCCAACCGCCTGCACCAGATCAAGCGTCTGATCGGGAAGATGCCCACCATTGCCGCCATGTCGTATCGCCATAGCGTGGGCTTTCCCTATGTTTACCCAGACAACGATCTGAGTTATACGGAAAACTTCATGAATATGCTGTGGAGAATGTTCGAGCCGAAGTACGCGGCCAACCCGGTGCTCGCGCGCGCGCTCGATGTCCTGTTTATCCTGCATGCGGATCATGAGCAGAACTGCAGCGCCAACGTGATGCGCTCCGTGGGAAGTTCGCTCGCCGATCCTTATCTGGCTACCGCGGCCGCGGCCGCTGCGCTTTCAGGACCGCTGCACGGCGGAGCCAACGAAGAAGTGCTCAAGATGCTGGATGAAATCGGCTCGAAAGACAAGGTTCCCGCCTATATTCGGCGCGTGAAGGACGGACACGAAAAGCTGATGGGATTTGGGCACCGCGTGTACAAGAGTTATGACCCACGCGCCAAAATCATCAAGTGGGCGGCCGAGCAGGTATTTGAAGTGACCGGGCGCAATGCCAAGACCGACATCGCCCTGGAACTGGAGCGGATTGCGCTCGAAGACGAGTATTTCATCAAGCGCAGGTTGTATCCCAACGTCGACTTCTACTCCGGCATCATGTATCAGGCCATGGGCTTCAAGCCTTCGATGTTTACCGTGCTCTTTGCGATTCCGCGCGCGGTCGGCTGGCTGGCGCAGTGGCAGGAGATGCTCGTCGATGGAGAGCAGAAGATTGCCCGGCCGCGGCAAATCTACACCGGCGAGCGCAAGCGGTGCGTAACGCAGATCGAAGTGCGTTAAACCGATGACTGCGGGGTGGCTCGTTCTTCGTGCTGCTTGAGTGGAATGCTGCGATAACTCCGCCCCTGCGGGGCACCGAATGCTTCCGCCGCGGGGATGCTCATCCCCGCAGCGGAAGACTTACATATTCGCGTGGCCGGCGCGCATCGACTCATTGAATTGCGGCTTGGTGAAGTCGAGCGCCGCCTCCAGCCTGGCCCGATACTCCGCGGAGCGGGCCACGAGTTGCGGCGTGGCCGCGGCAAACTCGCCATCGAGCGTCAGCAAGCCTTGGCCAGCTTCGTCGCCGGCCATGCGAAGCAGATCGGCCTCGGTCGTGTTCAGGTACTGCGCGTCCCTTGGGTCCGCAATCCAGACCGGCTTTCCCTCGCCCAGCACGCCCGAGAGCCAGTACACCTTGCGCAGCAGGTATTCCAGCCGCTCCTCGTCGTTTGTCTCGGTGAAGAGAAACTTCTTTTGCCAGCGGCTGTAGTAGCGAGTGGTCACGGGCACGGGCTGGCGGTTGCCGGACTTCAAAAACTCAAGCTGCCCCAGATCCACCGTCTTGCGGACGGCGTTATATACAAAAGTCTCCGCGTAGGGCTGCTCCATGGCCGGAACGATCTCGGCAAAAGTCAATGTTACCGAGGCGGCGATCTTGGCGTGAAGGTCGTGCGCCGCGCCGTCGGCCAGGTGAATCTCGCCGTGGACGATATAGGTATCCGCGCCGGAAACGGAGCGATGGAAAGGCCACTGAAACTGGCCAAAGGAAAGCGGCAGTCCGCCCAGGGTGACGTAGCACTCGGGCCGGGGATTGCGCAGGCGCTTGGCCTCCGCGACCAGGTGAGACACCATCGTTGGGACGAGGTCGGCTTTGTCGAAGTCGAAGGCCTCGCTGAGTTCAAGCTTCAGCGTGCGGCCGGGAACTTCGCCGCCCTTCAGTCCGAGCAGGAATACCGCCGTGGGTTGGCCGTGAAAGTCAGCTCCCTCCGTGGCCGAGACAAGGACCAGGCCAGCCTGAGCAGCAGACCCATCCAGCAAAGAAGCGATTTTGGACTTCAAATTAGAGGTCATTCGAGGAAGATCCTGGGGTTGAGATCGGTGCGTCTTCATTTTAGTGCATTGCGGCACCACAAGATGGCGTGAAGAGGCCTTTGCTCAACCGCGCACCCTTCCCCGCGAACTCGTGCGTACATTCCTTCGAGCCGTCTTCCGCTCTCGACGATTGTTCCGGATCGCACGCATTCGTTTGCGTGCATATGAACCCGCCGAGAACATCCCGCACGATGGATTCGATGGTTGTTTGCGAATGAAGGCGGAAGAATCTACAATGAGACTGCTTCGCGCGGCAGATGCAACAGCCCGTCGAATATCGGCGTTCGAGCCTTCGCCGTGAATTACATATGCTACTCGGGAACGTCTCTGTTTGAGGAGGGTTGCATCCCAGGGGAAAAGATCATGGCTGTAATTGCAAATCCTTCCGACCTGTCCGTTGCCGCAGAAATAGAACGACGGCGCGCACTTCTGAAACAGTCGCCCATCATCGCACCCGTACACAACCTCACAATTTTTCAAAACGCCTTGGATGCTCCTGTTCACGCGCTTTACCTGAACATGGGAACTCCTCTCAACTTTCCGGAAATCATTCATGAGACACATCAGCGTGGAAAATTGTGCCTCGTCAACCTCGATTTTTCCGAAGGTCTTGCGCGAGACCGCCATGCCGTTGAGTTCCTGGCAAGGCACGGGGCAGATGGCATCATCTCAACGAAATCCGAGGTGCTTCGCTCCGTGAGCGCATTTGGAATGTTAAGCATTCTTCGCACTTTCGCCATTGATAATGCCGCGGTGGCAGTGACGTTGAAAGTATTGACTTCCTTCATTCCAGAGGTCATCGAAATCCTGCCGGCAGCGGTTGCTCCCAGGGTGATCGCACGTGTCCTCCCTAACCACCCTGGAGTTTACATTATAGGAAGCGGACTGATTGAGAGTGTTCGCGAGATCGAAGGGCTTTTTGAAGCTGGAGTCGGTTCTGTTACCACCAGTGACACGCGGCTTTGGGTGATCTAGCCTCGGATCGCTTGCGCTTTCCGCCGCTTCCCAGAGGAAAAATTTTCTGATCTCGACTGGTGCGGGCGTTCTGCCGCTCGCATAGAATTGCAAACCAGCTCGGCTGCCTCGGCAGGTGAGTTGGCGGATCGGTCCCTACACTGCGGGGCTCCCTTCAACCAATGAATTTGCGCGGATCTCAGGAGGAAAGATGGACTACGTCAATCTTGGCAAAACCGGGCTCAAGGTATCTCGCCTTTGTGTCGGCTGCATGAGCTTCGGCGAACCCAGCACAGGAGAACTCAAAGCTGGAAGGCACGCCTGGACTCTGGACGAAAAGGAGAGCCAACCCCTTCTTCGCCAGGCTCTCGATCTCGGAATCAATTTTTTCGACACTGCCAATGTGTACGCCAGCGGGAACAGCGAGGAAGTGCTGGGGCGGTTTCTGAAGGCTCACACCCGCCGCGAAGCCGTCGTTGTGGCGACCAAGGTTCAGGGCGTGATGCGCGACGAACCCAACGGGCGCGGCCTCTCGCGCAAAGCTATCTTTTTTGAAATCGACCAGAGCCTGCGCCGCTTGCAGACCGACTATGTGGACCTCTACCAGATTCATCGCTGGGACGACGAGACGCCGATCGAAGAAACGCTGGAGGCCTTGCATGACGTGGTCAAATCCGGCAAGGCGCGCTACATCGGCGCCTCGTCCATGTTTGCGTGGCAATTTGCCAAGGCGCTCTATCTGGCGGATCTTCACGGCTGGACGCGTTTCGTTTCCATGCAGAATCATTTGAACCTGCTTTACCGGGAAGAAGAGCGAGAGATGATCGGCCTTTGCCGCTCGGAAGGCATTGGCGTCATTCCCTGGAGCCCCCTGGCCCGCGGCCGGCTGACGCGCCCCTGGCAGAGCGAAAGCACCAAGCGATTCGAGAGCGACCAGTTCGGCAAGAAGATGTATTCGCAAACGGAAGAAGCCGACCGCAAAGTCGTCGAACGGCTCGGTCGTGTGGCGGCGGAGCGCGGCGTTCCCTACGCGCAGGTTGCGCTCGCCTGGCTGCTCTCGAAACCCTATGTCACCTCGCCCATTGTGGGCGCAACCAAGCCGCATCATCTTGAAGACGCCGCGGCGGCGCTCTCCTTGCATTTGACGCCGGAAGAAATTGCTCTTCTTGAGGAAACCTACGTGCCGCACCCGGTTCTAGGCTTCAGCTAGATTGGAACAGACGGGCGGCATACACTGGATTCCGTGAGCCGCCCGCCACTGCGCAGCGCAAGCGTTTCCCGCAGCACGACTGGATTGTGTTGAGCGTTCGGAGCGAACAGATGGTCTCGCGATCGAGCGTGTCCGCTCCTGTTTCAATCGCTGTCTGTGATTAAAGTCATAGCGCTCTCATTGCCCTCTGCAATAGCCTTCCATACAGAAGAAAGAAGTGGACATGGGCACACAGGCAGCAGAGAAAATCGCTCCACACGCAGAGAAAAAGAAGCTCATTCGCCGCCTTGCGCCGGATCGCTCCCAGCGGATCAGGAAAGTTGTGCAATGGTTCTTCGTGGCCTTGAGCGGCTGGCTGGGCGTGCAATTTTATCTGTGGGTTCGCTTCTACGAGCGCGGTGGCGCGGGCCTCTTTGTGCCGCGCCCGGCCGGGGTTGACGGCTGGCTGCCGATCGCGGGCCTGATGAACTTCAAATACTTTCTGGCCACCGGGCACATCCCCTCCGTCCATCCGGCAGCCATGTTTCTTTTCATGGCCTTCCTGCTGATGAGTCTTTTTCTGAAGAAGTCCTTTTGCTCATGGATCTGCCCCGTAGGGACCTTCTCCGAGTATCTGTGGAAGCTGGGGAGAAGGATTTTCGGACGCAATCTGCAACTGCCCCGCTGGGCCGATCTTCCGCTGCGAGGGCTGAAATACCTGCTGCTCGGCTTCTTTCTCTTCGTGATCGGCACCATGTCCGCCGAGGCGCTCGATGATTTCATGCACACGCCCTATGGACTGGTAGCCGACGTGAAGATGCTGAACTTCTTCCGTGACATGGGATTGACGGCGGTTATCGTCATCGCTCTGCTCGCGCTGTTGTCGCTCGTGGTCGAGAATTTCTGGTGCCGTTATCTTTGCCCGTATGGCGCACTGCTGGGGCTCACTTCCCTGCTGAGTCCGCTGAAGATCCGGCGCGACGCAGATGCCTGCATCGATTGCGGCAAATGCGCGCGCGCCTGCCCGGCCAACCTGAGCGTCGATCGCCTGATGCAGGTGCGATCGGTGGAATGCGCGGCCTGCATGGCCTGTATCGCGGCCTGCCCGGCGCAGGATGCGTTGCAGCTCGCGCTTCCGCCGCGCAATTCGCCCAAGCTCGCGGAGCGGTGGCGCGGAAGGGCCGCGGGCCCGCTGGCTGTCGCCGGAATTCTCGCCTGCATCTTCTTTGGAATGATCTTCTATGCCAGGACCACGGGACACTGGCAGACAAACCTGCCCCGCGCGGTCTACCTGGACCTGGTGCCCCATGCGAATGAAGCGGCCCATCCCGGGCTGTAAATCGTATCGGTAAATTCTGAACTGATTGATCCGGCAAGAAGGCAGGGACATCGTATTCCCACCCATTTCCGCAAAAAACGCGGAAATGGATGGGGCACTCTGGCAGTATTTAGTTGCCGGATCAATAGATCCACGCTCGTCAATCGCCCGGCCGCGAGAAATCATGCGCCGAACCGGCTTTTATTCGGCCGGCCAGTCGAGATTGCCCGGTCCCAGCAGGTTTCTTTCGATAATCGAGGTCAGCACCAGCGAAGTGGACGTGGTTCCGTAAGGCGTCAGGCAGTCGATGACGTGATTCAGATGCTCGACCGAGACGACATTGACCTTCATGATGAACGAATCGGCTCCCGTTCCGCGATGGCACTCGCCGATCTCGGGCATCGAGCGAACCTGCGCGGTCAGCTTGGCCAGCACGTCGCCCACCACGCTCATGCGGATGAAGGCGGTGATGGGTAAGCCCACATGCGACGGGCTGATGTCGGCCCGGTAGGCGCGGATGACGCCCTCATCCTCCATGCGCCGCACGCGCGCGGCGACCGCGGGCGTCGAGAGCCCCACGCGGCGGCCCAGCTCGGCATACGAGATGCGGGCATCCTTTTGCAGCTCGATGAGCAGCTTCCAGCCCAGCGAATCAAGCGGCTTTTCCCTGCCCGAATAGGTCAATTCATACCTCCCCTGCGCCCTGACTTTACGTTTGTAAAGTATATGGGTAAATGATTGAGAAATGACGGATCTTTTCCGAAAAATAACAGCGAATGCTCCTTCAAGAACCCACATCTGCTGTCCTATGCTCTGATTGTGCGCTGCAATCGATCGTGAAAATTGGCATTGCGGCGCGGAAAGAGGAGTGAACGAGATGGCAGAGAAGAAGCGCACATGGGCAGAGCCGTTCAAGATCAAAGTGGTGGAACCGGTGAGGATTCCCAGCCATGCGGAGCTGGAAAAGGCAATCCGCGAGGCAGGCTACAACACCTTTCTGCTGCGCTCGGAAGACGTGTACATTGACCTGTTGACCGACTCCGGAACCTCGGCCATGAGCGACCGGCAATGGGCGGCGATGATGATGGGCGACGAAGCCTACGCCGGCAGCCGCAGCTTTTACCGGCTGGAAGAAGCGGTGCGGAGCTGGTACGGATACAAATACGTGGTCCCGACGCACCAGGGCCGCGGCGCTGAAAACCTGCTGTCGAAGGCGCTCATCAAGCCGGGCGACATTGTTCCCGGCAACATGTACTTCACCACCACGCGACTGCACCAGGAGCTGGCCGGCGGCACCTTCGTGGACATCATCATTCCCGAGGCGCACGACCCCAAGAACCTGCATCCTTTCAAGGGAAACGTGGACCTGAACCGGATGGAACAGGTCATCCAGACCTACGGTCCCGCCCATATCCCCTACATCAGCATCGCCGCCACGGTGAACCTGGCCGGCGGCCAGCCGATTGCGCTCTCGAACGTGAAGGCGGTCTGCGAACTGGCGCACAAATACGGAATCCGCGTGATTCTGGACGCGGCGCGCGTGGTTGAAAACGCCTATTTCATTCAGGAGCGCGAGCCCGGCTGCCAGGACCGCACCATCGCCTCCATCGTCAAGGAGCTCTGCTCCTGCACTGACGGCTGCACGATGAGCGCAAAGAAAGATCCGCTGGTGAATATCGGCGGATTCCTGGCCGTCAACGACCACGAACTCTACGACGACGCCGCCAACCTCTGCGTCATCTTCGAGGGGCTGCACACCTACGGCGGCATGGCCGGACGCGACATGGAGGCACTGGCCACGGGCATTGAAGAGTCGCTGCACGAGGATCACATCCGCGCCCGCGTTGGACAGGTCTTGTACCTCGGCCAGAAGCTGATGGACGCCGGCGTGCCGATTGTGCAGCCGGTGGGCGGACACGGCGTTTTCCTGGACGCACGCGCCTTTCTGCCGCACATTCCGCAGGAGCAGTATCCGGCGCAGGCGCTGGCCGCGGCGCTTTATCGCGACTCGGGCGTGCGCTCGATGGAGCGGGGCATCGTCTCGGCGGGCAGAAACAAGGAGACCGGCGAAGACAACAAGCCCAAGCTGGAACTGGTGCGGCTGACGATTCCGCGCCGGGTCTATACCCAGGCTCATATGGACGTGGTGGCTGAGTCAGTCGAGTCGGTCTACGCCGAACGGGCCGCCATTCGCGGGCTGAAGATGGTCTACGAGCCCAAGTACCTGCGCTTCTTCCAGGCGCGCTTCGAGCAGCTTTAGAGCAAAACCAGAGTGAACGTGCCCTCGCGGAACGTATGCGAGGTGGCTTTTTCTTGAGGAAAAAGCCACTTTGAGCGATAGCCTCTGGGTACAGCTACTCTGGTTTTGCTTTTAACCGCGAACGGCGCGCCTTCCCAGGCTTGCGCCAGCCCTTCCCCACCTCAATTGGCGCAAGACAACTCGATCCCAGGTTTCGCTTTTGGAATTTGGGATCGAAATGTTTTGCGATCCTCCCGGTCCAGCCTTTGGCCCCTGGGATTAGAGCGGTTTCGATTCAATTGTTGCCATTTGAAGATCATGCGAGGGGCATTTTCTCGATAAAAATGCCCTCTGCGTCTACGTTTCTGTAAACAGCAGAATCGAAACCGCTGTAAGAAAGTTGGCCGAATCCCCGGAATCAATGGGCAACAGATTCTCGCAGATCAAAGCGCACACTCAATCAGACTGTCGCTGCGTCGCGAACTGGCCGTTCTACTGAACGCATGGTTTTCCAAGAATTGGGGACATTGCCAAGCCCTTCATGAGCTGTCAGCGCATGATTGCGACCATGCGCTGACAGCTCTCAAAAATCAACGCCCGTATGGGCACTGAGGGGGAGCTCGCCCCCAGGCATTCCTTCAAAGAGCGGCTTACTTCGGCGCCGGGCCGCGGACAATCTGCACGAAATCATCGGGGCGGACTTGCCTCAAAAATGCGGCTCTCACATCGTCGGCACTCAACGCCGCGTAGCGTTTCGCCGCCAGGATCGGCTCCTCCAGCGGCAGGCCGATCACCGCGCGTCCCAGAAGGCCTCCGGCGACCGCATCCTCGCTCGATTCGCTGAGCGGAATCTGGCGCAGGAGCAGGGCTTTGGCCTGCTGAAGCTCACGGGCGGAGACGTTCTCGGTCCGCATCTGGTTCAAATCGCGCTCGATCAATGCCCGCGCCTTCGAGACGTTCTCCGGGTTGCAGCCATAGTCCACCGAATAGGTGGCCCTGGTCTCGGAGGCATCGAGGCTGACGTCCACGGTGTAGACATAGCCGGCCACTCGTCGCAGGTCTGGCGATTGGTG
>CAWBHO010000086.1:0-30630 GCA_963788415.1 uncultured Acidobacteriaceae bacterium
GCGTCATATTGCTGGCGATAACGAAGCGCACCGCGCCGCCGAGGATGAAGCCGTAAGAGAGCACTGCTCGCACAGCATGATGCCATCCGTGGAAACACGTGATGCATGAGGTCCATAAGAATCTCCTTTAGAAATGAAGACACCCAGGCCCCAGGGTGAGGCACTCCGAACCCTGGGGGTGACGCAACCGCACACCGGTGTGTGCGGTTTTCGCACGCCAGTGTGTTGGTTAGCCCGACTGAAGCGAGGGTTCTGCTGTCGCTAATGGGTCGAGCGGTCTGTTACACACTCAATTGGCTGCAGAACCCTCGCTTGCGCGTCGGGCTAACAAGCTCTCGGTACTCAGAAATGGAGATGTCAAAAAAATGCTCCATTCCTCCTGCCGCGAGAGGCTGTTGCAGAGCGGGGTGGAGGGAGTCGACCTGGCTTCCTGGATGGCTGCACTCAAATCCAGGTTACAGTTGCGGGACAGCACCGGACTTGCACCGGTTTCGCTTCGCCTTCCACCGACCGATCAATCAGGTTGTCGAAGCCTTTTATCGTTGCGAAGCGCGCCCGTTCGTCAAGAGGCCGTGGGCCATTGCCCACCAGCAAACGGGCCTTCCCCACCGTCGCCGGCAACGGCAACCTCACTGTCTCCATCCATTCAAAACGTGTAGGCGAGCCTGAATCATTTTGTCCCGAAAGAGAAATCGTGATGAATAGACACCACAGCAGAAAAACCATCACCGACCCCGCCGCCCCATAGGCGCCTTCGGGCTGAAATAGAACAGGTAATAGGTCAGCAAGATCTTGCCGACGCTGAACAGCACCGACGGCTGCAACCATGGCGCCGGACAGGGCGTAGCACCAGAGGAGGCGGTTGCCGGACAGAATGCGATAAAGCGAGGCAAAGAGCAGCGTCAGCAGCACCAGGGAGCAGACCTTTCCGCCATCCGCCAGGGAATCGGGCTGCTCGGGCATGTGCGTTTCGACGATTCGACCGCCGCACTGGCGACAGGGTGGCCAGGAGCAGCAGACCGGCGATCGGCACCATCAGCCATCGCCAGCAGATAATCGAGAACAGGCCCAGATAGGTATTGCCCCTTGGGCGGCTCCAGTTTCCAGATGAGTGGTCAGCGAGCCGCGCAAGTGCAGGAACATGCCCAGGGGCGCCGATGAACAGCAGCGGTCCAGGCCCGGCAATCTATGCCCCAGGTGTCCTGGTGGTTCTGCGTGGCATTTTCGATTGAAGGACTCGATCTGCGCCTCGGCGCCGGCCTTGCCAGATGTTTTCCCGCATCTCACGGTACAGCATCGTCGCGCGTGTCCTGCTCGATCGTAAACCATGCTCGACCACGGTGATGGCCAGGAGAAGCCAGCGGTGCGAAGGAAAACAGGGCGTAATAGGCCAGGCCCGCGGCCAGCGCGTATCCATGTTCTCGTTCCACTGGGAGATGGCGCGGAGGATGATGCGAAAGCTGGTCTTCAGAAACATGCGGCGACTCCTGTGTGAGGGGATTGTCGGAAATATCCACTGGCGGATCGGCTGGCCTTCGATCAGATGCTGTCCGCACGAAACGCGGAATCTTGTCCGCCGTCATGTCGTGGTACCAGGTCCCTTCCGGATACACGACGATGTGGTTGGCCCAAAACGCGCGGCAGACGGGCAGGCAGCCGACCTTGCTGCGGTACACGGATCCTTGCTGCGCTTCCAGGCCTGCCTCCTTCGAGCTGTTTCTTGAGCAGCTCCCAGGTGAAGCAGCCCTTGTTCATCCCGCGAGCAGCACAATGGCCCCGTGCACATAAACACATGGCGGCCGTAGCGGCCAATCCCTTTCTGCTCCACGATCGTTTGCAGTTCTTCCTTCACCGACATGTGTGCACTCCTTGTTTTGTCATTCGACGCTCCACATGCGTTCATCGTATCCTTTCGAGAGGAAAAGCCAAAGCATCCTCGATATGGAATTACCATGTGGATTACCCTTCCTGCTTGCCGCCCTCCGCGATTGACCGCGGGTCCTCAGCCCAGCCGGGCAAGAAGAAAGCCGGCCCCGCCCCGTACGGTCGAGCAGATCGCCGAGCAGGCCAAGCCGTCGGTGGTGGTGATCCTCTCGACCGCCCGCGACGGCAAACGCCAGGGGCTCGGGACCGGCTTCGTCGTCGGCCGATGGGCTGATCGCCACCAACTATCACGTCATCGGCGAGGCCAGGCCCATTCAGGTGCAGCTCGCCGACGGCACCGTCATGAAGTCGACGTCGTCCACAGTTCCGACCGCAATCTCGACCTGGCCGTGATCCGCATCGCGGCCAAGAAGAACCTCAAGGCGTTGCCGCTGAGCGATGCCGACGATGCCAAGAAGCTCAAGGCCGGGCAGCCGATCGTCGTGCTGGGCCATCCGATCAAGCTGGAGTTCAGCGTCGTCGCCGGCGTCCTGTCCGGGCAGCGCGAGGTGGACGGCATGTCGATGCTGCAACTGGCCATTCCCATCGAGCCGGGCAACAGCGGCGGGCCGGTGCTCGATCGCGACGGCAAGGTGCTCGGCATCGTCACCATGAAATCGCTGGTCACCGCCAACCTCGGTTTCGCCGTGCCGATCACCGCCCTCAAGCCGATGCTCGACCGGCCCAATCCGATCCCGATGGAACGCTGGCTGACGATCGGCCAGCTCGACAAGAGCGAATGGAAAACGCTGTATGGCGGCCGTTGGCGGCAACGGGCGGGCCGCATCCTCGTCGATGGGCCGGCACCGGGTTCGGCGGCCGGACGCTGTGCCTGCGCCAAGCAGCCCGCCGGCAAGCTGCCGCAGGAGCTGGCCGTCACCGTCAAGCTCGACGACGAAAAGGGCGCCGCCGGCCTCATCTTCGGCGGCGACGGCGGCGACCGCCATTACGGCTTCTATCCCACCGGCGGCAAGCTGCGCTTCACTCATTTCCAGGGCCCCGACGTCTTCTACCTGGAAGATCATCAAGGATGTCGCCACGCCGCATTATCGGCCCGGCGAATGGAACACTTTCAAGGTCCGCATGGAAAAGGACAAGATCTCCTGCTGGTGCAACGATGAACTGATCGTCGAGCTGGCCGATCCCGAATACGACGGCAGCATCGTCGGCCTGGCCTCGTTTCCGCGAACCTCGGCCGAGTTCAAGCAATTTCAGCTGGCCGAGCGCATCGCCGCGAGCAAACTGCCCGACGCGCCGCTGGCCAGATTGAAGCAAACCATCGCCAAGCTGCCGCTCGATAACGACCCGCTGAAGACAAGCAGCTCGATCCGCTGGCTGAAGATGGCTCCCGAGAGCACGGCGCTGCTGCGCGATCAGGCCCGGCAGCTGGAAAAGCAAGCCGAGCAACTGCGCAAGCTGGCCCAGGCGGTGCATCAGCAGCGCTACCTTGGACGAGCTGGTCGAGACGCTAAGGGCGAGGACAAGAGTCGATCTGGGCCGGGCCGCCTTGCTCGTGGCCCGCCTCGACAACGAGGACCTCGAAGTCGACGTCTATCTGCAGGAACTGGATCGCCTGGCCCGCGAGGTCGCCGCCGGCTTGCCCAAGGACGCCGACGACAAGGCGCGGCTCGAGCGCTCAACAAGTTCCTCTTCAAGGAGCGTGGCTTTCACGGCAGCCGGCTCGAATATTACAGTCGCTCCAACAGCTACCTGAACGAAGTGATCGACGACCGCGAAGGCATGCCGATCACGCTGTCGGTGCTGTACATCGAGCTGGCCCGCCGGCTCGAAGCTGCCGTCGTCGGCCTGGGGTTGCCGGGCCATTTCATGGTCCGCCACGAGCCGGCCAAGGGCAAGCGCCAGATCATCGACGCTTCGAGGCGGCAAGTTCCTGACCGATGCAGGAAGTCGAGGACAGGATCGGAAGAGCACGGGCAAGCCGCTCGACAAGAAATGCCTGGAGCCGGCGACGAAGAAGGCGATCGTCGTGCGCGATGTTCCACAATCTGCTGAATGTGGCCGGGAAGGAGGAGGACCACGACGGCGTGTTGCGCTACCTGGACGGCATCCTGACGGTGAAGCGCGACGCCCACGAGGAGCGCTGGATGCGCCGTGCTTCCTTTTCCAAGACCGGGCAGCAGCAGGAGTGCGCGGCGACGTCGACGCGCTGCTGGAGGCGGCCCCGGCCAACATCATCTTGATCGAGTCGCGAATTGCGGGACCTCCTGGAAAAACAGTAGGAGAGACTCTTGCCTGCCAATGGGATACGGTGCCTCGCAGAGGGATCCATCTCACCTTGCCCAGCCATCGTCTTGACGATGTCAGTGATGATTCCGGCCAAGTTTCACGGCACCCAGACCACCGCCTGTGCGGCGACCCCACCGAAACAATCGCCGATGAAGGAACGCGGCCTCATATAGCGTTGCGAATGGAAAACGCCTGAACGGAAAGTTGCTCGCCGATAAACCGATCTCATTTGTCGACAATGCCGACAAGAAATGGCCCTTTTCCTATCTGTTACAGGTCCGTTTTGCGGACGCAGCCTGTCCACCGCCGCCCTTGCCTTTGTCGCATCGGCTGATGCTGGCCGCCGATCAATGGCTCAGCGGCGAATTGCTGGCCCTGGATGAGACGACGGTCCGTTTCCGCCCCTGGTCGGGGAAAGAATTGAAAATCGCCAGGAAGGACCTCTTCGCCATCGCCCAGCCTGAGGCCTGGCAGGTGCTATCGCGGCAGAGCTTCGAGAAAGAGCCGCCGTAGGACGGCTGGACCTTTTCCGTTCCTCTCCTTATCCGCTCCGTCGCACCGTTCACCGGTAAGAAAAGCCTGATCCTCGATCGGCCGAAGCAAGGAAGCGATTGGCACGCACCCACTGCGATGCGGCTGGGCAAGCCCAGCTTTTTGCGGCAAAGCGACGAATCCCTCGTGGTCAGGAACTGCATCTCACGGTGAACTATCGCAAGGGCAAGGAGTCGCGGACGGCGGAGATTCGTGCTCGATGGTGCAAAGTTCAGTGTCCTGACGAGCCCGCCGCGCAAGCAAGGCGATGGCGACCCGAAGGGCAAGGAAGGGGCCAAGGGGCCAGACGGGGCCGACAAGCAGCGAAAGTCGAGTCGATCAAGACCACGCCGGGCTTGGCATCTGCTGCAGGCGGAAATTACCACGACTGTGCTGCGTTTCAGCGTCGACGACTTTGTGCTGCACTCCGAACCGAGTGGCCGGGAGCGTGCTGACCGGCCTGACGCTGACCGTCGCAGCGCGGGGCGAAGGAAAAGCTGGTGACTGGAGCATCGATGACGTGCAGGTCATGCGTGCCTCCCCTGCCCTTCCCTGGCCGAAGCCGCTCGCCGAGACCGACACGCTCTGGCTGCCGGAAGGAGACCAGATCTTCGGCAACGTCACAACGGCCGACAGCGATTCCGTGAACTCACTGCTCGGATTCCTGCACGAAGACATTCCGCCGGCCGGCCGTGCGCGGCATCATCTTCGAAGGCCGATCCTGTCCCGCCGAAGGAGACGGCGGCCTACAATGCCGTCACGCTGTGGGCCGTTCCTGCTCCGGGCTACCATGCCGATCGCATCACTGGAGCGTCGCTCAGCTTGACGGACGAGAGCATAACGCTTCGCCATGACATTTTGGGTGAGATTTCGTTGATCAAGAACTGCCGCAGACATGCTGCGGCACGTCAAGAAATGCGGCCGTGAAAACAACGTGCTCTTTACTTCTGTTCCCCACGCAACTGAGTACTGCATTCACAATTGAGGGTCCAAATTGGTGACGGCGTAGGTACACAAGCCCGAAGCGTAAGCGAGGGTTTCGCCGCAGGCGAATTTCCGAGAAGCGGTAAATGATCTGGATAGTCTTGAATGCGAGATGCGCTTATCGTGAATTCGCCTTCGGCGAAACCCTCGCTTACGCTTCGGGCTTGTATTGAGACCCTTTATTGTGAATCCTTGTACTCACCCCCGCCATTGCCGCAACTCGATCCGCTCGAGAGCGGCCGATTTGGCGGCGTCATGAACTCCTTAAAGTACGTCAAACACCTGGCCTGTCCTGGCGGCGGCCTCGCCCACGTAGCCGATCCCGTTCGGATTTGGCTGCAACTTCACGGACGACGGCGCCATTCTCCGTTTGGCCACCAACTTGCGCACGCCGGCCGCATGTTTGCATCCTCCCACTATTCGGCCGCCCAAAGCATGGAAACGGACTCGCCATGGTCAATTCGGGTCATACGCCAGATTCGGACTCAGCCAGCGTTCGACCTCCGCCAGCGGCATGCCCTTGCGTTTGGCGTAGTTTTCGACCTGATCGCGCGTGATCATGTCGACGGCGAAGTAGCGGGCCTGCGGATGGGCGAAATACAGACCGCTGACGCTCGCCGCCGGCCACATGGCGAACGACTCCGTCAGCTTGATGCCCGGTCGCGGCCTCCACGTCCAGCAGCGTCCACAGCTTGCTCTTCTCCGAGTGATCCGGACACGACGGATAGCCCGGCCGCGGGACGAATGCCGCGATATTTCTCGTCGATCATCTCTTCCTTGGTGAGCTTCTCACCGCGGCCAAAACCCCAGTCGCGGCGGGCGCGTTCGTGCAGCAACTCGGCAAACGCCTCGGCCAGGCGGTCGGCCAGGGCCTCGGCCATGATGGCGTTGTAATCGTCGAGGTCCTTCTTGAAGTGCTCGACCAGTTCCGTCGGTGCCGAAGCCGGCCGACACGGCGAAGGCCCCAAGATAATCGGCCACGCCCGAGACGACCGGAGCGAAATAATCGGCCAGGCTGCGAAAGTCGGTTTGCCCTTCGCGCTGCCACTGCTGCCGGAGCATGCAGAAACGCAGCCTCTCCTGTGCGCGCGTCTCGTCGGTGTAAACGATGATATCGTCGCCATCGGAGTTGGCCGGGAAGAAGCCATAGACGCCGCGGGCTTTCAGCATCGTCCTGGGCGATGATCTTGTTCAGCAGCTCCGGCCTTGTCGAACAGGTCGCGGGCTTCCTTGCCGACTGCGGGTCCTTGAGAATTTCGGGATACTTCCCGTTCATCTCCCAGGCCATGAAGAACGGCGACCAGTCGATGTACGGGACGATCTCCGTCAACGGGAAATCGTCAGGGACGCGCGTGCCCAGAAAGACGGGCGCGGCCAGGTGCGGCAGCCGACCAGTCGAGGGTCAAGTCGTTTTGCCAGCGCCTCCGTATAGCTGACCAGCTTGCGTTCCGCCGTTTGTTGAAGGCGTCGCGGTCCTTCTGCTGGGCCGCGGTTGTCGCGATCGAGCAGCCCTTGCGTCGGGCCGCATGAGCCGGTCGACGACGCCGACACAGCCGAGGCATCCTTGACGTGGATGACCGTCTCGTGATAGCCCGGGAGCGATCTTGACGGCCGTGTGCTTGGCGCTGGTGGTGGCCCCGCCGATCAGCAGCGGCACCTGCAGCCTCGCGCCTCATCTCCGTGGCGACGTGGACCATCTCGTCCAGAGACGGCGTAATCAGACCCGACAGGCCGATCATGTCCGCCTGCGGTTCGCGGCCGTTGCAGGATTTCTCGCAGGGCACCATGACGCCCAGGTCGATGACCTCGTAATCGTTGCAGCCCAGGACCACGCCGACGATGTTCTTGCCGATGTCGTGGACGTCCCCTTGACGGTGGCCATGAAATTTTGCCCTCGCTTGTGGACGCCGCCGGCCAGTTCTTTTCCGCCTCCATGAACGGCAGCAGAAAGGCGACGGCCTTCTTCATGACGCGGGCACTCTTCACTACCTGAGGCAAAAACATCTTGCCGGATCCGAAAAGATCGCCGACGACGTTCATGCCGTCCATGAGCGGACCTTCGATGATCTCAGCGGCCGGTTGTATTGCTCGCCGGGCCTCCTCGACGTCCTGATCGATGAAGTCGACGATGCCGTTGACCAGGGCGTGCTTGAGCCGTTCCTCGACGGAGGTTTCGCGCCAGGCCAGCGTCTTGACCTCTTCCTTGGCCTTCTTGCCGACGGTCTCGGCGAAGGCGATGAGCCGTTCGGTCGCGTCGGGCCGGCGGTTGAGGATGACGTCTTCGATGTGGTCGCGAAGGTCCATGCGGGATCTGTTCGTAGACCTGAAGCTGGCCCGGATTGACGATGCCCATGTTCAGCCCGGCCTGGATGGCGTGGTAGAGAAACACCGCGTTCATGGCCTCGCGCACGGTTTCGTTGCCGCGGAACCGAAGGAGACGTTGCTGACGCCGCCCGACGTCTTGGCGGCGGGAACCGCATCATCACCGCCGACCTGGCCGGAATGCCCCACGTACTGATTGCCGGCTCGACCGGCAGCGGCAAATCCGTGGCCATCAACGCCATGATCATGAGTTTGCTCTACCGCACCACGCCCTCCCAGGTCCGGCTCATCCTGGTGGACCCGAAGCGCGTCGAGCTGGGCATGTACGAGGGTGTGCCCCATCTGTTCACCCCCATCATCACCGAGCCCAAGCTGGCGGCCAACGCCCTGCGCAACGCCGTCCGCGAGATGGAGCGCCGGCTGAAGCTGCTGGCCTCGCGCAGCGTACGCAACATCGACCAGTACAACAAGCTGTTCGAATCGGCCACGCCTTCGCTCTTCGACGACGATGAGGAGCAGGAGCCGCTGCCCTTCATCGTGATCATCATCGACGAGCTGGCCGACCTGATGATGCTCGACCGTTCGAACGTCGAAGAATCGATCACGCGCCTGGCGCAGATGGCCCGCGCCGTGGGTATTCACCTGATTCTGGCCACGCAGCGGCCCAGCGTAGACGTCATCACCGGCCTCATCAAGGCCAACATTCCCACCCGCATCAGCTTCCGCCTGGCCACCAAGGTCGATTCGCGCACCATCCTGGACACCAACGGGGCCGAATCGCTCCTGGGCCGCGGCGATATGCTCTTCCTGCCGCCCGGAACCAGTCGCCTGATGCGTCTGCACGCGCCTTACGTAAGCGAGAAGGAGACCGCGGCGGTGGTCGGCTTCTGGAAGGAGCAGGGCCAGGCAGAGTACGTCGAGGGCTTCCTCGAATCGCCCAAGGACGAGCGCGCCCAGGTCGACGGCTCCAATCCCGATCCGGACGAAAACGACCCCCTCTTCGACGACGCGGTCCGGCTGGTGTTCGAGTTCGGCAAGGCCTCGACTTCGCTGCTCCAGCGCCGTCTGAGAATCGGCTACGGCCGCGCCGCCCATCTCATCGATTTGATGGAACGCGACGGCCTGGTCGGCGCCGCCGACGGCTCGCGGCCCCGCGAACTGCTCAAGGCTCCCGGCTGGCTGCACGAGGTCAGCTCCACCGCCAACGACTAGAGCCTCTCACCGTTTGGTCATGAAGCAAAAGGCTAGCCCCAGATCCGGCTTTTGGAACCTGGGGCCAGCGATCTCCACACCTGGAATCCGGCGGTCACAGGCGGGTACGGGCTGCGCGAGCGCGCGACGCCGCAAACAAGACCATTGCCAGAGCGGGGCCAACTTCCGGCAGCCTGGAACGCAGCTTCAGCTCGCGGAGCGAAAGACGCGCTCACCTTCGCCCGCTCCGCACTGTTGGCGCGGAATCCCCAGCTTTTTCATCCGGTAGAGAAGCGTCGTGCGGGGAATGCCCAGGCGCGAAGCGGCTCCTTCATCCCCGCCGAGCACCCAGTTGGTTTCATGCAGCACCTGCTGAATATGCTTGCGCTCCACTTCCACAAGTGACCCCTGCGGCTGCGGTTCCTTCAGCCGCCGCTCGAGCGTGCCTTGTCTCGTATCGCCGATTTCCGCAAAAGGAGAAACCAGCGTGCCTTCCGGGGAAAGGATGACCGCCCTCTGAATCAGGTTCTGCAACTCGCGGATATTGCCCGGCCAGTGATACCGCATCAGCGCTTCCATCACGCTGGCTGGAATTTCTTCGATCCTGCGATTCATCTTCTGCGCATATTCCATGACGAAATGCCGCACCAGCACCGGAATATCCTCCGGCCGTTCGCGCAGCGCCGGCAAATGAATCGGGAAGACATTCAGCCGGTAGAACAGATCCGCGCGAAACTGGTTTTCCAGCATCATGGTTTCCAGGGGGCGATTGGTGGCGGCCACCAGGCGAACGTCCACCTTGATCGGCCGGGTGCTCCCCAGCCGTTCAAATTCCTGCTCCTGCAAAACCCTGAGCAGCTTGGGTTGCAGCTCGATCGGGATGTCCCCTACCTCGTCCAGAAACAGGGTTCCGCCATTGGCCACCTCGAAACGCCCGATCTTCCTGCTGGTCGCGCCGGTGAAAGCGCCTTTTTCGTATCCGAAAAGCTCACTTTCAAGCAGGGTCGCGGGAAGCGCCGCGCAACTCATCCGGACAAACATGTGGTCGTGCCGCGGGCTGCGATTATGGATCGCCCGTGCGACCAATTCCTTGCCGGTGCCGGTTTCTCCACGAATCAGCACCGTCGAATCCGTCTTGGCGACGGTGGCAATGTGCTCCAGAGCTTTGTGGATAGCCAGGCTGCTCCCGAGAATATGCTCCACTTCCTGGTTCGCCTGCACCTCGCTCGCCAGATACAAGTTTTCTCCCGCCAGCCGTTCGCGGGATTGGCTAAGCTGCTGATATTGCAGCGCATTCTCCATGGCGATCGCGACCTGCTTGGCCACTTGCGTCAGAAAGTTCACGTCCAGCTCGGAGAAGAACTCCGCCCGCCGATCGCTCAAGTGCAGAACCGCCAGCGAACGCCCGCCTGCGGTTACCGGGATAAAACAACCCGACTGAAGCCCCTCGCCTCGATTGATGGTCCGCACATGCTCGTTGAGCCCTTCCGGCAGATGGCCGTAGCGATACGGTTTGCCGGTGGCAAAGGCGATTCCCGCACCGGAGCCTTCAATATCGCAGAACCAGCCCTTCGCAGAGAAACCCATTGCTATCAGGGAAATCGAGGCCCCTGATCCGGAACTGTCTGGCCTCCGCATCGGGCATCGACATGCAGACCGCATCGCACTCCACAGCATTGCGCACGCTGCTGGGAATCATGTGAAAAAGCTCTTTCAGCTCCAGCTTCGAGACCACCGCATTGTTGACGTCCAGCAGCAGTTTGAGCCGTTCGCCGCTCTCCCGCAGCGCGACCTCGGCCTGCTTCCGCTCGGCAATGTGCAGCGACTGCTGAAGATTCTGGTAGGCCTTCAGCGAAAGTTCATTGGCGAACAGGAAAACCAGCCGGGCGATGTTGTTGAACTGAGCCAGCGACATGATCGGAACTTCCTGCAATGCCTGGCGAAACTGCCCCTCATCGGCGCCAATCTCCTTCGAGTAGCGAATGATCTGCTGTTCGTCGTTCAGTTCGTTCTTCACCTGCCCGACCAGCCAATTGCCGATGTGCTGGCCATTGACCGTGATGCTGGCCCCGGCGTCCCAAAGCCCGCCGCTCAGACAGATTTGGATGGTCGGCCCCTCATCGTTCCGCCTGCCGATAATTGCATCGGAGCAGAAGCAATTGATCCGTCCTCTTTCCGTCTTCCGGACGATTTCGTCGCACAAACGGCAGAAGTTGCTCGGCTTGGTCACCGGCGTTCCATCAGGGAGCGTGATGATCGAAGCAACTTTGGTCGCCTGCGCAAACGTATCCTGGATCTTTTGCAGTTCTTCGACTTGAAACAGGTCAGTAAGGGAAATTTTTTCGGTATCGAGTGATTCAGCTAAAGCCAGCATCTTCACGCCTGCGCCCTCCGTTGCGGAGGCCGGACAGCCTCCGTTCCCAAACAGGTGATCCAAAAAGGATCTGTCTG
Source organism: uncultured Acidobacteriaceae bacterium (assembly GCA_963788415.1). Lineage (GTDB taxonomy): Bacteria > Acidobacteriota > Terriglobia > Terriglobales > Acidobacteriaceae > Telmatobacter. The sequence continues at coordinate 11,650 of CAWBHO010000086.1, forward strand.
GCGAGCGACAACCATAATTACACGCGCGTCCTATTCACTGTCAAGCACTGTCGAAAAGTTGACAGCGGCTGCTTGCTGCGTTGTGGCTGGAAGCGCAGCCACGCTGGCATTCCAGCGCAAACCCAAGTGAATCAGCGATTCTCAAGCCCGGCATCCAAGTCGAAGATTTGGCGATACAGATCCTCGCCGTAGCTGGTCTCAAGCGGCCTGCCTTCCAGCTGTCTGAATGTCCTCGTGCCGTCCTCCATTCTCTCAGCGCGCAGGAAGAGCGCGTCCGCTCTGTTCTGGTCATACAATCCGCGCGCAAACTCGTGCAGATGGGTCACAAAGAAAACCTTGACGCGCTCTTCCAGCAGCGCCAGGACAATCTGCCGTGCAATCTCCGACCCTTCCCGCTCGTTGGTCGCGGCAAAGGATTCGTTGAAGAAAATCATTGCGTCCGGCGTCAGGTGATCGGCAATCTCGCTCATCCTGGCCAGTTCCTCGTCGAACTTTCCGCTCCTCATCGTCGCGTCTTCTTCGCGGATGAAGTGAGTCAGCAGCGAAGTGCAGAGTTCTCCGCTGTACGCCTCAGCGCCCACGAACATTCCACACTGCATCATCATCTGCGCCACGCCCATGCCGCGCAGCAGGCTTGACTTTCCGCCCCGATTGGCGCCGGTCAGAACGGTCAGGGCCCTGCCGTCGGCCTCGGCTTCGTTGCCCACCAGCCGATGCTCCATGTGGAGCGACAGGCAGACATCGTAGAGCCCGCGAAAGCGAAGTTTGCGCGCACCCGCGGCCGCCGGCACGGGAAAGCAAACCGGCTCTCCCTTGGCGGTCAGTTTGCCGTGCAGGTTCAGGCAGCCCACATAGAAGGCCAGTTCCGTGCGCAGCATCTTGAAGAAGTTCAAAACGTGATCGGCGGACTGGGCAAGCGTGGTCGCCACCCGGCTGATTCCCTGGTGCCGCATCTCGGAGAGAATCTTCGCCCCGGCCTCATCCCGATCGTCAAGATGAAAGGTGTAACCAGGAGGCTCCTTGCCCAAAATGCGCTGCAGCCAGCTCGGCTTCGTATCGCGCGCCTGGCGCAGTTCATAGTTGGATCCCTGGTTGTTCTCGCCCAGTTCGGCGCTCAGCAGAACGCCCCTGCGAAAGCTCAATTCCGCCAGGTGCTTTCGGATTCTGGCCAGATACTCATCGTCCAATTCGCTCCGCACCATGGCAAACAGCGCTCTGAATGCCTGCGATTCGAATCGCCCTTCAGCCTCTTCGGCCGTGCTCCTCAACTTTTTGAGCATCTCCAGCAGAGTCTCGATCAATTCGACCGAGCTGAACAGCACCGAATCCGGATAGCGGCTCGAAAGATTCCACCACTGGCGCCTGGTCTTTTCGATCGTCTCCACGGTGAGGTCGTAAAGCTGCCGGACCATTGCCGGATTTTTCAGGCAATCCTTCACAATCTCTTGCCGGTAGAGAACCGTTTCGACATCGCATTGCGGGCCTGAGAAAAGGGCGGCCCGCGCCACGTCGAAGAGAAACTTGTCCTCGCCCGCCATGGCGCCCAGCAGAGTGCCCAGCTCGAGATCCTCGGTCAGCGCCAGCTCATTCCAGGGCAATGCCTGCTGCTGGTCGAAATCCCGGTCGGGATACAGGAGGAATGCTTTCATGCCTTGCGACGCTCCTCTGTGTGCGCTCCGATGCGCTGCTTGAGAGCCCCATACGTCACGCGATATTTCTCTGCTATAGCCACCGCGTAAGCCAGCCCATCGGACGGCCTCCGCTCCAGTTTGTAGGTGCGAACCGCGGGATTCGCGGGGTCGATGACGCTGACAACACTCACCGTCTTTTCGTTGAACGACGATAACTCGTCAAGGAAGGTTACGCACACCGCCAGCAGATCCAATGCGGACACCCGAGCCATGACATTCTTGCTGAGATAGACCTCATCCTGGAGCGTCGTCGACGAAAAGATCTCGTTCATGATGAGCAGGCTGTCCGGCGTCGCCTCGTCTAAAATTTGGTAAATCCGAACCAGATCATCCTGCAGCTTTCCGCGCAGATTCGCGATGTCCTCATTCCGCTCGAAGTGCGTAAAGAGGCGGTCGAACAGAAAAAGCCGGGCCTCTGTTCCCGGCACCGGGCAACCCAGGCTGGCCAGGTAATGCAACTGCCCAAAGGTGCGGGCGAAGGTCGTCTTTCCCCCCTGGTTCGGCCCGGAGACGACGAAGATGCGCTCGGCGCCCGCCAGGTGAAAGTCGTTCGAGACGACGGCCGCTTTTTCTCCGATCAGCTTGCCGGCCAGCACCAGATCGAAGGTGTTGCGACAGAGAATCTGCTTGGAAGCTCGCGATAACTGCGGCCTGCAGAAGCTCAGCCCCGCCGCGCGAAATTTATCAAGATAAGTTAGATAAGATACGTAAAACTGAATCTCGCGATCGAACCGCTCGATGGTATGGTCCAGAAACTCCGCGTGCACCGTGCAGAACGTGTCCAGGGCGCGGAAAATCTCCGGATTAAGCAATGCTACGCCGTCCATCACCTGCGCCTGCACATGATTCATTCCTTCCGCGTTTCGCAGCTTGACCCAGTAGTCGTTTACCGCGTCGTTCCTGAATTTCTGGAATGTTTCTTCGACGGCCGCGCTCGAATCCTTTTCGCCGTTGAAGGCGCGGACGGTTACGTTCCCGCCCTTGACGAGCAGACAATAACGGATGGCGGAGAGATCCGATTTCAGTTTTTCAGCTTCCGCCATAAGCTTGCGGAAGGAAATCGATTCGACGTATTCGACCAGATAGAAGCAAAACGAGCGCAGCCCCGCCGACTTGATGTCGAGCGCGCACAACTGCTGCGAAAATCTCTCGACCGCTTCGCAATAGATCTCCACCGCGTTTGCAAAGCATCGTTGGACGGCATATTTGTAGTAGAGTTTCTTTTGCTCGTCAAGACGCCGGCGCATCCATTGCATCTGCCCGGAGAACGACCGAACCGCTTCCATCAGAGTCTTGTCTTCCAGGTCTTCGAAGATATGCTGGCGATAAGTGATCGCGTCCAGATCATTCAGCCGGGTGAAAAAGAACGGCGCAAGGCCATAGTCTTCCCAGCCGGCCGTAACGGCGTCGACGAGTTGGTCCAGATTCAGATCGGAGAAAAACTCGGGCGTATCGAGGCTCTCTGCTTCTGTGCCGCCGCCGGATCCATCAAACAGTACGCTCTCAAAAGTCATCGTTTTCACACGTAGCTGCCCGCCACTTGCAACTGGCGCCGGCACTCTGGAAATGTATGGGGGACGAGGTGCGGAAGAAAGAACTCGGCACGGCAACTCCTTCGAGGAGTCATCATCCGCTCCACTCGGAAGCGGCGGTTAAAGGCGGAGTCCTTCGCCGCCCCGAATATAGCACGGGCAGCGCAGTGAGATCAATCGCGGGCAAATGATCTCACCGCGGCGCAAGACAGTCTACGGAAGCTTCTCGCCGCACCTCAGAACCTGCTGAAAGAGAACCTGCTGAAAGTCGCTGAATTTATGCCAGGGAAAAACTCTGAGTTATGGGAACATTCTGCAAAAGAAACGAAGATTTCAGCGCATTTCTCCCGAAGGTATAAAGTCTGGGTGCCCACCCTCGCCGCGTTCTTGTTTCTGCGGCCAGATTGGGATACAAGATGCCCACTCCATCGCAAGAGGAGAGATGCGCTAGCTCCGAAAGTAACTTTCCTCGTATCGATCCAGTCGATCTTGAAAAATTGGCTTTCAGGCGCATACCGACGGAGTTTGTTCGATTCCAACCCTTTGAAAGAGCGCGGAGGATGGGGTATCCGGATCGCGGGGACGACGGAACGGGACTACGCTTTTCCTGCCTTCGCCGAGCGCTTCAGTTCGTTCCAGTCTTTTTCGGTCTGGTCGGCGTAGGCGGTGCCGAACTTGGCTAACGCTTCAGCGAAGCCGTCGCCGGAGCCGAGATAGCCGGCCAGAACCAGCGGATCGGCGGAGCGGGCGTGGCTGCGGGCCAGCAGTTCGCCGCAGACTTCGGCGTAGGCCCCGAGGCCATCGCCGGACAAATCCTCTAAATCGATGGAGGCCTTGTGGTCGTTCAGTTGGCGGACCAGGTAATCGCGCCCGGCAAAGTGGGTCCATCCGAGAAACGGGTCCGACTGCACCTGCATCGCCTTCTGGCCCTCGGCCACGCGCTGGCCGTTGTGGTGTGGCGGCGCGGCGTCGGGCAGATAGGGCGCGTAGGCCGAGGCCGGCTCCTCCTTGATCTGGAGAAAGAGCGGATCGGCGGTGCCGTTACCCTCGAAGTAGACGCAATAGTCGCGCAGGCCAACCGAGCCGGTGCCGACCACCTTGAAGGCCACTTCCAGCGGGTGGTAAAGCGACAAAAGGTGCTGCCGCTGCGGTTCGAGCATCTGGCGGTAGGGGCCGAGGGATGCCAGCACAGCCGCGGCCACCCGGCCGGAGACGCGGGAGAGCATCGGCTTCTGCTCCTTGAAGCGGCGGGGCTGGTCCGGCAGGGAATCTCCCTCAGGGGCTGAAGCCCCCTTCGATTTTGCTGGACTCTTGTGCGGGCTTAAGCTCGCGCCTTTCACCGAATTGTTCAGGTCGGAATTAGCACCTTTCGCCGAATTGTCCGAGTCGGAGCCCGAGTCCTTCAGCGATTTCTTCGGGGCGACACCTGTACCCTTCGCCAGATTGGTTTCTTTGGCGGGCTCTGTGGACGAAGCGGGCTCGGTCAATTGCTCGAGAGTGTGCAGCGGGGTACCGCGCTCGGCCTTCAGCAGCGCCTGGTGGATGGGCGCGACCTGGCCCAGGCGATGGACCTGGAAGTGGTTCACCTCGAGCAAGGGCATCTGGGCAAAGGCGCGCATCTGGGCGGCATACGACGCAACGAATTTCTCCACGGCCTGGCGCGCCGAAGCTTCCTTGTGGCCCGATTCGCGGCCGGCCACCACGAGCGAGGCGGCCATGCGCTTCAGATCCCACTCGAAGGGGCCGCGGATGGTCTCGTCGAAGTCGTTGATGTCGAAGATCATTCGGCCGTCGGGAGCGGCATAGGCTCCCAGGTTGCGCACGTGGGCGTCGCCGCAGAGTTGAGCTGCGAGGCCGGTCGAGGGAAGCAGCCCCAGGTCGGCGGCCATCACCGGCACCGCGCCGCGAAAGTAGCCGAAGGGCGAGGCGGCCATGAGCTTGTACTTGAGCTGGATGAGCGTGGGAACGCGGCCGCGCATCGAGCGGGCGAGCAGGTCGAGCGGGGCGATGCGCCTCGCCTTGGGTTTGAGGGCGTTGTGTTCCTGGCGGCCGACCTGCTTGCGCCGCATCTGACCCAAGGTGCGCCGTTCTTCTGGAGTTGCCCAGTGCATGAGCCGCACCATACACTAGCGGGCTACGCCGCGCAAGCCCTCCCAGCCCTGTAATTTACACTGCTCAGAGGAAACCCGCCCCCGCGTGCGCACGGAAAAGGCGGCGGGTTCAGTTCCCGGAGGTGACTCTTTGACGCGTGCAGCCGCTGTTCTGATTTCCGCCCTATCGCTTGCCATGACTCCCCTTGTTGCACAGCAGCCTGCCCAGCCGCAGTCAGCCGCCAAGCCTCTGACGGTCGAGGCGATCTTCGCCCGTGGACCGCTGATCGGGCAGCCGCCCGAGGACGTTGCGTGGTCGCCGGACGGGAAGCAGTTGACCTGGGTGGCGGGCGGCGAAGTGGTGGAGCTGGACCCCGGCACGGGCAAGGAGCGTGTCCTGGTCAGCCGTGCCCAGATGGCTGCGCACGCCAGGGCGGCGGAGTCGGAGGAGGAGCGCGATCACGCCTCCCGCTACGGAAAGGCCAGCTATCTCTGGTCGCCGGACTCGACACATTTATTGTTCGATTCAAGCGGCCATCTGTGGCTGGATGACCTGGGCAGCGGCAGGGCTGAAAACATCGGCTTTACCGGTGAATCGGCGAGCGACGACCCCAAGTTCTCGCCCAATGGCGAATTCGTCTCGTTCATTCGCGACCATGGGCTGGCGGTGGTGGGGCTGAAGGACTCCGGCGCGGCTGCGACGACGGTGGCGCCCTCGCCCAACAAGGCCATTCTCAACGGCCAGGTGGACTGGGTTTACGAAGAGGAACTGGCCACGCGCAGCAACTATTTCTGGTCGCCGGACTCGAAAAATCTGGCGTATTTGCAGATGGACGAATCGGCCGTGCCGGAGTACCCAATCACCGACTGGATTCCCACCCACGCTACCGTGAATTGGCAGCGCTATCCGCAGCCCGGCGACCCCAACCCGGCGGTTCGCGTGGGGGTGGTCAGCGCGCAGGGCGGCGCTACGGTGTGGGTGAATCTGCCCATCCGCGCGGGGCAGGACTATATTCCGCGCTTTGGCTGGGCGGACGCGAAGACGCTGTGGATCGAGATCCTGACCCGCGACCAGAAGCACCGCGATCTCTACTTTGCCGACGCCGCCACGGGCCAGGCGAAGCCGGTGCTGCAACTGACCGACAAGAAATTCTTCCTCGACCAGTACGACGTTTTCGTGGGCGATGGGGCCATCGTGCTGACCGGCTGGCCCGACGGCCACACGCAGCTTTACCTCTACAGCTACGACCAGGCCGATCCGCTCGGCGCCACGGCCCGGCTGGAGCGGCAACTGACCAAGGGAGATTTCGAGGTGAGCGACGTCTTGCGCGTCGATCCCGCGGGCAGGTTCGTCGACTACGACTCGAACGAGGGCAATCCGCAGGAGCAGCAACTGTGGCGGGTGAGCTTCAGCGGCGAGCGGAAGCAGTTGACCACCGAAGCCGGCACCCACGAAGGCAACTTCGCGCCCGCGGGCGGCTCATTTGTGGACAAGTTTTCGGCACGCATGGCGCCGCCCGTGCTGCGGCTGTGCAAGGCGGGCGGAGAGTGCAGCGTTCTTTGGAAGGCGAACTCGCTTGAGCCCTACCGGCTCCATGCGCCGCTCGATTTAGAGGTGAAGGCCCACGACGGAACCGTGCTCTACGCCACGCTGCTGCTGCCGGAGGGAAATACAAATCCGGCTTCGGTTCCGCTGATCGTGAACCCTTATGGCGGGCCCGGCGACGCGACGGTGGTCAACAAATGGAGCAACGGATTGCTCTTCGACGAACTGCTGGCCGAGCACGGTTTCGCGGTGCTCGACGCCGACAATCGCGGCATGGGCGGACGCGGACGCGCCTTTGCTCAGGCCGCCCATCAGGACTTCGGCCCGGTGCAGTTGGAAGATCAACTGACGGTGCTGGACGCGGCGCTGGCCCGCTATCCGCAACTGGACCCCAAGCGTCTGGGCTGGTGGGGCTGGAGCTGGGGCGGGACGTTCACCCTGTATGCGATGACCCACTCGGACCGCTTCCGCGCCGGGGTCGCCGTGGCGCCGGTGACCGACTGGCACAACTACGACTCGATCTATACGGAGCGCTATCTGGGCGAACCGGCGAAGTTTCCCCTAGGTTACAAGGACTTCTCCGTGGTCAACTCGGCGGCCAACCTCAAGGGGCATCTCTTGCTGGCGCATGGAACCGGCGACGACAATGTGCACATGGAAAACAGCGTGCAATTCATCCAGAAGCTGATCGAAGCGGGAATTCCCTACGATTTCCAGATTTATCCGCGCAAGACGCACTCGATTCTGGGCCCGGATGTGCGCACGCATCTGTTCAGCAGCATTCTGGCGGAGTTTGAGCAGTACCTGAAGCCGCCGCTTGCGTCCAAGGGAGAGCAATGAGCGAGACTGCCGTCCATCCGGCTGAGCGCGCCGGCACCCATGAACTGATTCGCGGACGGGCGAGGCTCGGCGAGTTCGAGATCACCGTCCTCACCGACGGCTACTTCCTGCTGGACGGCGGGGCGATGTTCGGCGTGGTTCCCAGGCCGATGTGGATGAAGCGCGCGACGCCCGACGCTGAGAACCGCATTCTCATGGGATCCAATATTCTCGTTGTCCGCGACGGCCGACGGACGGTGGTGATTGAAACCGGCCTGGGCAACAAGCTGGACCCCAGGATGCGGGCAATCTACGGGGCCCGGCAGTTGCTGCCCGCCTCATTCGCCGCAGCGGGAATCGGCCTGGAAGAGGTGGATGTGGTCATCAACACGCATCTGCACTTCGACCATTGCGGCTGGAATACCACGCTGGGCGAGGATGGAGCCCTCGCGCCCACCTTTCCCAATGCTCGCTACTACGCGCCGCGCGGCGAGGTGGAGCACGGGCGGATGCAGCTCGAACGCGACCGGTCGGTTTACCTGGCGCCCAACTACGAACCGCTGATTGCAAGCGGCCAGATGACACTGCTCGATGGGCCAACTCCGATTGCGCCCGGCATCCGCGTGGAGCCTTATCCGGGGCACACGGCGCAGATGACGGGGGTCCACTTCGACTCGGCGGGCGAGCGGGGCTGCTTCGTCTCCGACTTGATCCCCACGAGCGCTCATCTCGATCTTTCCTGGGGCATGGCCTTCGACCTGGACCCGCTGATGGTGATCGAGCAGCGCAAGCGCTTCTATGCGCGCGCGATTCCCGACCATTGGCTGGTGTTTTTCCCCCACGATCACCACGTGCCCTTTTGCCGCGTGGTGCTCGACGAGCGGGGACGGCCCACGGTGCGGCACGAGCAGGCCGCGGCTGGCGTCTGAGAGCAGACGCAAGCAGGGCTTGAGAGTAGGCAGAACTCCGGTTTCGCCGCAGATGCGGCAAAATCCGTGCTGTCTTTGGCCTCAGAGGGTAGCTTTTCGGACTCGCGTCAGGCTCTCAACGCGATCCTAAAGCCCGTGGCGGCGGAAAATCTCGTCCTTGTCGCGGCTCGGGGAAGTCGTGCACTCCAGGCAGCAGGCGAGAAACAACGCCACACCCACCGTGACCAGAAGCGCGAGGGCGTTTCCATCGGTCATCAACCAGTGAATCAGGCTAGTCATCGTCAGTCACCAAGAACAACATACTGCATTCTGTTGGACGTCGAATGAACATTATGGCTCACATCCGTACATTTTTTATTCTGCATCGTCCTGCTTCAGGAGATTTAGAGCAAAACCAGAGTAAACGTGCCCTCGCGGAACGTATGCGAGGTGGCTTTTTCTTGAGGAAAAACCCACTTTGAGCGATAGCCTCTGGGTACAGCTACTCTGGTTTTGCTATAACCCGCAATTTTTGTCCGTTTTCTCTTGTTTTTCGGCGAAGAAAAGACGAATATGGTTTTCATCATGGCGAGCGAACCCAATCCGGAGTCTGGTTCTCTTCCTGAGGATGGGCAGGGCGGGCAGCGGAGTGAGGATGCGGAGGCCGCGCATGGTGCTGAGCAACAGGCAGTTACGGGAGAAAAGATTCCGCATCTGAACTGGCTGTTCGTCGATTTGAACTCCTATTTTGCCTCGGTGGAGCAGGACGCGCGTCCCGAACTGCGCGGCCGCCCGGTAGCCGTCGTGCCCATGATGGCCGATTCAACCTGTTGCATCGCAGCCAGTTACGAGGCCAAGGCGAAGGGTGTCAAAACCGGAACCATGGTGGGCGACGCCAAGCGGCTGTGCCCCGGAATCGCTCTGGTTGAAGCCCGCCATGAGCTCTATGTCGAGTATCATCGCCGCATCGTCGAGACTGTCGAGAGCTGCCTGCCGGTGACGGCGGTGTTGTCGATTGACGAGATGGCGTGCCGGCTGATGGGACGGGAACGGCCTCTGCTGGCGGCCATGGAGCTGGGCCGGCAGGTGAAAAGACGCATTCTGGAGCGGGTGGGCCCGATGCTGCGCAGCTCGGTGGGCCTGGCCACCAACCGCTATCTGGCCAAGGTGGCCAGCGACATGGAGAAGCCCGACGGGCTGGTGGCGCTCACGCTGGACATTCTGCCCGAGGCGCTCAGCCAGCTCACGCTGCGCGACCTGCCGGGCATCGGCGCGCGCACCGAAAAGCGGCTGAACGCGCAGGGGATTCGCAGCATGGACGACCTGCTGGCGCTCGACTGCGATCAGGCCGGCAAGCTGTGGGGTTCGGTTTGGGGCGAGCGGCTCTGGCACTGGCTCAGGGGCGAGGACTTCGACATGAACGAGGCCGAGCACCTGAAGTCGATGAGCCACCAGCACGTGCTGGCTCCGGAGATGCGCACGGCCGAAAAGGCCTGGGCGGTGGCGCACAAACTGCTGCACAAGGCCGCCATGCGGCTGCGCGCCGAGGATCTGTGGGCGGGCAGCATCGGGCTGGCCATCGGCTTTGCCGTGCCGCGCGGCGAGCAGTCGCCTATCAGCCGCTTCGGCGTGCCCACGCGGGGATGGAAGAGCGAGGCGCGGCTGGGGGAGTGCCAGGACAATCCCACGCTCATCGCGGCGTTGCGCCGGTTGTGGGAATCGCGCCCGGCGGGCGAGCAATTCGAGCGCCCCTACTTCATCGGAGTGCATCTGAACCGGCTGGTGCCCGGCCGGCTGCACACCCTGAACCTATTCGAGGGCTCCGAGGAAGAGCAGAGCCGGGCGCGCCTGGTGGCGGCCATGGACGCAGTGAACAACAAGTACGGCCTGAGCACGCTGGCCCCGGCCACCATGCTGACCGCCTTCAAGGCCGCGCCCACGCGAATTTCCTTCCACACGATCCCGGAACTGTTCTAGCCACCTGCCACCTGCGGTGGGGCCAACTGCTCGCTCTTCGCTCGCGAGGCTTCAGCGGCCACCTGCGGTGGGGCCAACTGCTCGCTCTTCGCTCGCGAGGCTTCAGCGGCCACCTGCGGTGGGGCCAACTGCTCGCTCTTCGCTCGCAAAGCTTCAGCGGCCACCTGCGGTGGGGCCAACTGCTCGCTCTTCGCTCGCGAGGCTTCACCTGCCACCTGCGGTGGGGCCATGAGTATCGAGGCCATGCTTCCGTCTGTTGCAACTCCCTGGAGGCGTCCTCTTCACTCCCGAGGCTTGCCAGGTCCGCACCATCTGACCACGCCGCAGATTGCCCCGTTGCAAGGTCAGTTAAACGCCTGCAAGCCGTTGCAGCAGCGCATTCGGTATCTGACCCAGCGGGAGCACCTGATCGACGGCGTTGAGCAGGATCGCCTCACGCGGCATCCCGAAGACAACGCACGTGGATTCATCTTGCGCAATGTTGAAGGACGCCGCCTGTTTCATCTCCAGCATGCCGCGCGCGCCATCGGCGCCCATCCCGGTCAGCAGCACTCCGAGTGCGTTCTTCCCCATGCTGCGCGCGCAGGAGGAAAACAGCACATCGACGGAAGGGATATGGCGATTGACCCGCTCGCCTCTGTAAACGTGCACGCCGTATTCCATGCCCCGGCGAACAACCGTCATATGATGTCCGCCAGGGGCTAGCAAGGCGTGCCCTGGAAGGATATGGTCGCCGTCTTCCGCCTCTTTCACGCGTATCCGGCAGAGCGAGTCGAGTCGTTGGGCAAACTGGTGGGTAAAGGTCTCCGGCATGTGCTGCACGATCACGATGCCGGGAAAATCAGCCGGCAACTGCGACAATAACTCCTTGAGCGCTTCGGTTCCGCCGGTTGAAGCGCCGATCGCCACCACTTTATGCGTCGCTGAAAACTGGTAGCTCCGTCCCGGCTGCAGGGTGGATGGCGGCGTGAAGGCACTGGCGCGGGGCACTCTCGCCCGCGCCGCCGCCTTCACCTTGGCGATGATCTCTTCTGCCTGCTCGATCGTGCCGTTGGACACGTCGATCCGGGGCTTCGAGACGTAGTCGATCGCGCCCAGGCTCAGCGCCCGCAGCGTTGTATCGGCTCCCCTGGCGGTCAGCGATGAAATCATGATGACCGGCATCGGATGTCCTCGCATCAGCTTCTCAAGAAAAGTTAGCCCATCCATGCGCGGCATTTCGATGTCGAGGGTCAGCACGTCGGGATTCAGCGCCTTGATCTTTTCCCGCGCGATATAGGGGTCGCCCGCCGTTCCCACCACTTCAAGTTCCGGATCGGAACCGAGAATCTGCGTGAGCAGTTGGCGCATGAGCGCCGAGTCGTCTACGATAAGTACCTTCGATCGAGTTGTCATAAGCAGGCTGCCTCATGCCAGCCGAATGTGAGCAGAGGATTCAAAGTTTAACCTGGGCCGCTGCCGCTCCCGATCGACGCCAGTCAAAACAATGTGATCTCTCCGTAAATGGTTTTCCCCGGACAGGGAGATTTCGAATAAGAACCCTCTGCGTCGATGATTTTGGGCAAGCTCGAACCGTCGACCGTGTGTACCGTCGCTTTGCCTGTATTGGTTTGAAAATACAAGTGGACCGCGCGGTTGCCTCCCAGCCGCTGAGCGACAAGAGGAATCCTCTCCGTGGCCAGGAACTCGCGCACGAACCTTGCATTTCCTTCTCCAATCGGGAGCGCCGTTATCCCCTCGATCACGTTGGCGCCGCCAAACGCCTTGGCGATGAATCTTCTTCGATCTCCTCCGAGTTTCATCACTTCGTTGATGAGCAGTTCCATCGCATGGATGCCGCAGCGCGCACTCCTGTCGCCCACGCGGCACCTGGGCAGCAGGATATGGTTCATGCCGCCTGCGCACAGGATCGGGTCGTACATGCAGACGGCAACACAGGAGCCCAGCAGTGTGTCGAGGACAACAGGCGCGAGGCTCGCCGCGACTTCACCGATGTAGAGGCTTATCCGATTCCTGTCTGTTGGACGGCCCTTCCCCAAGACCGGCGCCGGTGACGTCGCCGCCCGAGGAATATCGCCCCTGACCCGCAGGTTATGGATAACACCGCAGTGTTCTACCGGGCGAGGACGTGGGTCCATGAGGATATTCATCCTTCTACGTCCCGCAACCGATACATGGTTTGATTCAAAGGTTCCAGAATGTCGTGCAACCATGGAATATGTTCGGAATTGCCGAGAAACAGGTAGCCGCGCGGCTTGAGATGACGCACCATCTTGCGCAAGAATTGATCCTGCGTATCTTGATTGAAGTAAATGAGAGCATTGCGAAAAAAGATGACATCGAAGGGGTCTTCGAGAGGCCACTGGGCGTCCATCAAATTGATGCGTTTGAATTGCACCAGCCGGGCGACTTCCGGCTTCACTTTCACCTGCCCCACCATGTCGTCTTTGCCGCGCAGAAAGTACTTCCTTTGCAGAGGCGGCGCAACGCTCGCCAGCGAATCCGAGTTATAGATTGCCCGTTGCGCGGTGGCCAGAACTTTGGTGTCGATGTCGGATGCGGTGACATGGATCTTCCAGGATCCGGGAGAGAGGCTGAATCCTGAAAGACCAGCCCGCGTGGTTCCATTGCACCCAGAAACAGCGCTCTTGGCGTTGCCCCGCTCTTGCAACGCCTCAAGCAGGGTGATGGCAATCGAGTAGGCTTCTTCGCCGGTGGAAGAAGCAGCGCTCCAGACGCGGATGTTCCTGGAACCGCCGCATTGAACGGCCGACCGGATTGCCGGCACAATTGTACTTGCCAGATAATCGAAGTGATGCCGCTCGCGAAAGAACGACGTTTTATTGGTCGTGACGCAGTTGATCAGTTCGCCGATTTCCACGCCGTTGTCCTGGAGGTTCTGAATATACGAGTAATAGTCGGCGAAGTTCGTCAGTCCGTGGTGACGCAGCCGGCGCGACAGCCGCGAGGCCAGCATCACCTGCTTTCCGTCACGCAGCCAGATCCCCGTGCGCTCGTGAACCAAGGAGCGAAACAGCTTGAATTCGCGCAATCCCATGGGGAAGACCGAGTTGTCTGTTGCGTATGCCAGCAAGATCGGTTCTCCTCTTCAATGACTTTTTCTTGCGTGAAAGGCGCTCGGTCTTTGACCGCCTGCTTTTGTACAAATCCGGGGTGCACCAGGTTCCGATATTGGAACCTGGGATTGACAATCGCAAGAAACGAATCCGTGCGTTCACAGATCTAGGCCGCAATGGATTGCGGCAGCGCCAACTCGCACTCGGAGAGCAGTTCTTCCAGATTCAACGCAACGGTCAGGTGCTCGCGCGACTCGAAGACGCCATTGATGAATCGCGTATCGACGGCCGTCCCGAAGTCGGGCGCCTCGCGCATGGCGTCGTTGCGCAACCATCAGAACATCGGAGACCGCATCCACCAGCAAGTCCGACGGTCTTTTCGCCCACCGTGGCAATCACGATGACGGTGAATTTGTTGTACTCCACCGCCGGCAAATGGAACTTCATGCGCAGGTCGATGACCGGCAGAACGGTTCCGCGCAGGTTCATCACTCCGCGAACATGCGGAGGAACATTGGGAATCGGAGTCACAGGCGCATACCCGCGAATCTCCCGGATCTTGAAGATTTCCAGCCCATATTCCTGATCTTCGAGCAGGAAGGTGAGAAACTGCTGCGATGCTTGGACTTGTTTTTCCGCCAATACTTTCATAGTCCTTCCTTTCCGGGATCACTGTTCCGCCGCACGAATCCCGATCGTAACCGAGAGGGTCAATTTCCATCTTGCGATACATTGCCACCTGTCTTAGAACTCCTCGAAGCTGGCATCGCTCCCGTCTGATCCACTCGGCGCCGCCGCCAGAGCCGGCTGCCGGCTGACTATGCCTTTACTGCCGCGTGAGCGTGGCTCGGACTTTGACGAGGCCATGTTGCGAGCAGGCTTGGAAGAACGCTGCGGCGCCGAGTTCGAGTGCATTCCGGAACGCGTCAGATTCGCCTTTGCCGACTGCACCAGACTTGCTCCCAAGGAATGATTGAAACTTGCCTCGCGCGGCTGGAAGGGCTGTCGATCCCGCGCATTTTTTCCGCCCTGAGTGAGAGTGAAGGTGCTCACCAACTCCATCAGATGCGCGGCCTGCTCGGAGAGCGATTGCGCCGTCGCCGAAAGCTCTTCGGTCTGCGCGGAGTTCGGCTTGCGTCACCTGGTCCATCTGCGTCATCGCGGTGTTCACCTGCTCGATGCCGGTGCTCTGTTCTCCACTGGCCGCAGCGATCTCGCCGACGATGTCGGTCACCCGCTTCACCGATCCGACGATGCCCTGCAGCGTTTCGCCCGAGCGGTTCACCAGCTCCGAACCGGCTTCCACCTTGCGCAGCGAATCCTGAATCAGAACCTTGATCTCCTTGGCCGCAACGGCGCTCCTCTGCGCCAGGCTGCGCACCTCGGAGGCCACCACGGCAAAGCCGCGTCCTTCATCGCCGGCCCGCGCCGCTTCCACCGCGGCATTGACCGCCAGCAGATTGGTCTGGAAGGCGATTTCGTCGATGGTCGAAATGATGTCAGAGATCTTGGCCGAGGCGGCGTTGATCTCCGTCATCGCGGTGATGGCGTTTGAAACCACCTCCTGGCCTTGCAGGGCGGAGTCCTTCGAGCCGGCTGCAAGCTGGCTGGCCTGGTTGGCGTTGTCGGCGCTTTGCCGCACTGCCGCGGTAATCTCTTCCAGGCTCGCTGAAGTCTCTTCGAGGCTGGCTGCCTGCTCCTGGGCGCCCGGAGGCGATGGTCTCGGACGCGGCGGCCAGTTGCTGCGAAGAAGCGCTGGCGTTGGCGGCGCTGTCGGCTACCTCCTGCATGGTCTCGCATCAGCTTTTCTACCGCTCGATTCAGCGCCGTGGCCATGCGCCCGACTTCATCCTTGGTCTCCACATCGAGCGTAGCGGTCAGGTCGCCGTCGGCAACTTTCTCCAGCGCTTCGACGGCCAATCCCAGCGGCACGGAGAAGCCGCGGGCAATCACGATGCTCAGAATCATTCCGAGAATCAGCGAGACGGCGGCGGCGCTGATGAGAAGGGTGCGCGCCGACTGATAGGATGCGCTATTGACTTGAAACTGCTCGTCCGCATGAGCTTGTTTGAGACTTCTGGCCACGTCGCTGGCATTCAGAATGATCGTCCGGTACTCGACCGCGGCGGCCAGCGGGGCCTGGATGGCCTCCATATTCTTGCTCTTGATCGCATTGAACAAATCCGCCTGCGCGCGCTCGTAGTCCGGCAAGGCTCTGCGGATGATGCCGAGCTGATCCATGCCTTTCTTGGTTACAAAGAGCTTGTCGGCGGCATCGAGATTGGCATGGAGATCCGCCATATTGACCAGCTCATCCTTTTCCGAGGATGCAACCGCGTCCGGGTTGGCGGCGCGAAACAGCGCGTTGAGGTCGTCGCCCTTGATCAAGGCGACGTCGATCGTGATGCCATTCGCGTTCGTCAGGCCGATCATGTCTTCGTGATACAGCGAATCGACACGGTCGTTGGCCTTGCTCAGATTGCTGATGGCCAGATAGCTGATGCCCAGAGTCAGCACCAGCAGAACGCCGAAGCTCGCCATCAGCCGGGGCGTAGCGTTGAGATTTTTAAACCATTTCATGTGCCGTTCCTCCTCTTTCCTCTTTGGTGAATGAAGCTGCCCTGACAGACTGGGCCAGTGGCACAGCCTGCTGGGAATCCTTAACTGGAGATTGAAGCGAATACAGGTTCAGGCCGCCGATGGCCGTGACATCGACAATGGGAGCGACACAGCCGTCGCCCAGGATGGTGGCGCCCATCAGGCCGTCGATTCTGTGCAAATGCCGCTCCAGGCTTTTCACCACCACCTGTTGCTGCCCCAGAAGTTCATCGACCACCAGACCAACCTTGCGCCGGCCGGATTCCACAATGACTGCCAGACGGCGATTGCTGGCCTGCTCGCGGGAAACGCTCGCCGTCTCCCGATCCAGACCCAGGAATCTGGAAAGACGCAGCAACGGAATCGAAATTCCGCGGATCACAACGACCTCGCCGTGTTCGGCGACGCGCACAATCTGTTCGTCGCGCAAAGGCACGGTTTCAACCACGGATAGCAGCGGCAGCACAAGCGTGCGGTCGCCCACGCGCACCAGCAGTCCTTCGAGAATGGCCAGGGTGAGCGGCAGCTCGATCGACACCGTCGAGCCGCGCCCTTTTTCGCTGACCAAAGTCACCGTGCCATTCAATTGCTGGACGTTGCGCTTGACCACATCCATGCCCACGCCGCGGCCGGACAGATCGCTGATCTCCTCCTTGGTCGAGAAGCCGGGCTCGAAGATCAGCATGTGCAGTTGTTCGTCGCTCAACTGCGAATCGGGAGCGATCAGGCCGCGCTCGATGGCCTTGAGGCGCACTCTGTCCGTATCGATTCCCGCGCCATCGTCGGCGATCTCGATCACGATTCTGCCCGAGCGGTGGAAGGCCCGCAGCGTAATCAAGCCCTCTTCCGCGCTTGCCCGCAGCCAGGCGCATGTCCGGGGTCTCGATGCCATGGTCGGCGGCGTTGCGCACCAGGTGCGTCAAAGGATCGCCGAGCAGCTCCAGCATGCTTTTGTCGATCTCGGTCTCTTCTCCGCTCATCTCCAGGCGAATCTGCTTTCCGGTGGTTTGGGCGATCTCGTAGACCGTGCGCGAGTATCTCTGGAACAACGTCCCCACCGGCAACATGCGGATGCCCATCACGCGTTCATGCAGCTCCCGGGTATTGCGTTCCATCGATTCCACCGCTTCGCGCAACTTGGGCAGGCAAGCAGGTTCGAAATCCTCGACCATCTGCGCGGTCATCACGTGCGCAATCACCAATTCGCCCACCAGATCAATCAGCCGGTCGACCTTGTCGATGGCGACCCGGATCGAACTCGATTCCCCGCCCGCCGCGGGCCTCGTGGGAGACTGGCGGCGATCCGCGACGGAAGATTGGCGGCGATCCGCAACCGGCGCCTTGCGGCGTTCAATAACCGCGGGCTGAATGTCTCGAGCGAGGCGGCGGTGCGAGAACTGGTACCGCCGTGGAATTCTGAGCCGGCGCGGAGCCAGGCTGCGGCGGCGCGTCCGGACAGGAAATGCGAATTTCCGCCAGATGCTCGACAAACTCGAAGACCTCGCGCAACTCCGCTTCCGGGCATACGCTGGCCAACTCCACCGTCCAGCCCAGGTAGCATTGCGACGGGTCGAGATCGGCCAGCGCGGGCAGCTCTTCGGCATGCAGATGGCAGCAACTGACCGTTCCCAGCGCGGCAAGATTGCGCAGCAGCACGATCGGGTTGGTGCCGCTGTCGAAAGAGCTCCCGGTCAGGACGAAATTCAACTTTGTAGAGCTTGAACTCCCGGTCATCCTGCCGACCGTCTGGCGGAGCTGCTTCCGACTGCAGTCTTCCGCCGGCAGACGATCGCCGGGCATCAGCGCCTCGATGCGCTCTTCCAGTTCCATCGCGTCGGCGGGCATGGCCGCATCCGCGTCTGCATCGAGCAAATCCGCGCAGCACATCCACCGATCGAAGCAGGATATCGATCACCTCGTCGGTGGCTTGCATCTCCAGGGATCGCAGCCGATCCAGGAGATTCTCCAGCGAGTGAGTAAAGCGGACGAGGCTGGTCATTCCAAACGACCCGGCTCCTCCCTTGATCGAATGCGCCGAGCGGAAGATGCTGTTCAGCAATTCGACGTCGGCAGGCGCCGACCGAAGTTCGAGAAGACCCGACTCCATGGAAGCGATATGATCCGCGCTTTCCTGGAGAAATGTTTGGCGAAATTGGCTCAGGTCGATTTTCATGGCGTTATGGCAGCACTTTGGCTAGCGGTTTGCAGCAGCTTCTCGGGATCGAACGGCTTGACGATCCAACCCGTCGCGCCGGCCGCCTTTCCCTGTTCCTTCTTCGCCGCAAGCCCTTCCGTGGTCAGCATCAAGATCGGCTTGCTCTTCATGGCCGGCTGCTTGCGCACGTTCTGGATCAAGGTGATGCCATCCATCACGGGCATATTGAGGTCGGTAATAATCAGATCGACCGTCACGCCCGAGAGCTTGTTCAGCGCATCCTGGCCGTGCTCGGCCTCAATCACTTCAAAGCCGCCCTGCCGCAGCGTAAAGCTGACCATCTGCCGCATGGAAACCGAATCGTCGACAATCAGTATCTTTCGCAACGCTCTCTTCCTCCGGAAGACCTCGTTCTACGGTCTGTCCTCTGCGATCAAAACAATTCGACGTCGCCCTGGGTGGACTCGACCCCTTGGATACCGGCGACTTCCCGCTCCTCGTGCATCGTGTAATCGCTGAATCCTTCATCGGATGCGGCTTCTTCGCCACGGACTGTGAGCAATACGTACGGTTCAGGCGCGACAACAA
>CAWBHO010000087.1:0-53669 GCA_963788415.1 uncultured Acidobacteriaceae bacterium
TGAGACAGGAAGAATCACCAGCGACTCGCTTTCCTTCATCCAATTACCCTGGCGTCAAGGCCGCGGCGTCGTCTCGAAGCCCAACTCCATCGTTACAATGAAACTGACGATGATTCAGTCGCTTTATCTCGGGCGGGTGGAGTACGGCGAGGGCTTGCGCCTGCAAGCGGAGGTGGCCGCGCTGCTCGGCGAGGGCCGCGTCCGGAACGTGCTGCTGCTGCTGGAGCATCCGCCGGTGCTGACGCTGGGGCGCAACGCAAATCGCTCGAATATTCTGGCTTCGGATGAGTTGCTGGCCAGCCGCGGCGTCGCCGTTCACGAGATCAACCGCGGCGGCGACGTGACCTATCATGGGCCGGGGCAGTTGGTGGGATATCCGATCTTCGACCTGCGCACGCTGCGCAACCCGAGCGGCGGCCGGATGGGACCGGTGGACTTTGTCCGCGGGATGGAAGAGGCGCTGATCCGCCTCTGCGGCAGCCTGGGCGTGCGCGCGGGGCGGGTGGCCGGGCTGACCGGGGTTTGGTGCCCCGCGAATCCTGCCGATGGCGGCGCTTCAGGCAAGAGCGGCGGGGCGGGCAAGGAAAGAAAAATCGCCGCTATCGGCATTCACGTCTCGCGCGGCATCACCTCGCACGGCTTCGCCTTCAACGTCTCGACCGACTTGCGCGATTTTCAGTTGATCGTTCCCTGCGGCATTGCCGACCACGCGGTCACCAGCCTGCGGGAAGAACTCCAGAAGCTCGCAGGGCCTGCCCACGCTCGAAGCTCTCGCCCACCAGGCGGCGCGCAACTTCGGCCAGGTCTTCGGCGAGCCGGTGCTGGCGGTCGAGAGCCTGGAGGCGTTGCGCGCTCAGGCCGCCGCCGCTCCCGAAGCGCAGCCTCACTTCCCAGCCGAAGACACGCCGTTGCAGCCTCCGCCTGAAGTGGAGCGGCTCAGCGGCGGCCCCATTCGCCCGGTACGCGCCTGAGGACTCCCTTTTCCCCCGCGCGCTGTCTGCCGCACCGTAGCCCGGTCGCAGCCCGGTCGGTCCCGGCGCGCCGCAATTTATAATCCGGCAGAGAGCGGATGCGTCCCGAGCCTGCCCAAGCGAGCCCCAAAAGCCCGCCCTGCGCGCAGCCGAAGGCGGTTCCGCACCAGGGAGAGACTTCCATGTCAATCGACGTGATCATGCCGCAGATGGGCGAATCGATCTTTGAGGGCACTCTGACCAAGTGGCTGAAGAAAACCGGCGAGCGCGTCGAAAAGGACGAGCCGCTGTTTGAAATCTCCACCGACAAGGTGGACGCGGAGATTCCCTCGCCCGTGGCCGGAGTGCTGGGCGAGATCAAGGTGCTCGAAGGCGCGACGGTCCAGGTAAACTGCGTGGTTGCCGTGGTCTCTGAAGACGGCTCGGCGGCCGCTGTGGCTGCGATTGCCGCGCCGTCTCCCGCTCCCGCCGCGCAAGCATTGCCCGAGGTCGCACAGTTGGCAGCAGCGCAGATCGCGCCGCCGCCGCCGCTGGCCGCACAGCAGGTGCCGGTGGTGATGCCGCAGATGGGCGAGTCGATCACCGAAGGCACCATCACCAAGTGGCTGAAGCAGGCCGGCGAGCGCATTGAAAAGGACGAGCCGCTGTTTGAAATTTCCACCGACAAGGTGGACGCGGAGATTCCCTCGCCCGTGGCCGGCGTGCTGGCCGAAATCAAGGCGCCCGAGGGCGCGACGGTGCAGATCAACACCGTGGTCGCAGTGATCTCCGAGAGCGGATCGGCGGGGTCGGTGGCAGCGGCTACTGCGCCGCCTCCCGCTCCCACGCAGGCATTGCCCGAGGTTGTCGCGCCGCAGGCCCCGCTGGCCACACCGCAGATGCCGCAGGCGGGTGACCGGCGGTTGCGCTCTTCGCCTCGCTCTTCTCCATTGGTCCGGCGCATGGCCAGGGAAAATCGCCTCGACCTAGCCCGGATCGCGGGCACGGGTGCGGGCGGCCGCATCACCAAGGAAGACGTGCAGCGGAGTCTGAATGGGCAGGGCGCGGAAATCGCCGCTCCAGCATCTTCTGCGCCGCAGTCGCCGCTGGCCTCACCGCAGTCGCCGCAGCCCGCGCAGCAGATGCAGCAGCAGGTGCAGCCGCTCACCCGGATGCGCGCCATCATCGCCCAGCGGATGGTCGAAAGCAAGCAGATCAGCCCCCACGTCCACACCGTCTACAAGGTGGACATGACCCGCATCGTGCGCCTGCGGGAGCGCGAAAAGGCCCGCTTCGAGCAGCAAAACGGCGTCAAGCTCACTTACATGCCGTTTATTGCCGCCGCCGCCGTCCAGGCGCTGGCCAAATTTCCCATCGTCAACGCCTCGCTGCGGGACAGCGCGATCCACTACCACCGCGGCATCCATCTGGGCATCGCCGTGGCTCTGGAGTGGGGGCTGATCGTGCCGGTGGTAAAAAGCGCGGAGGACCGCAGCTTTCTGGGCCTGGCCAGGGCCATCGCGGATCTGGCCAGTCGCGCCCGCTCGAAGAAGCTCACACCCGAAGAGGTGGAGGGTTCCACCTTTACGCTGACCAACTCCGGCATCTTCGGCGATGAGTTCGAGCACGCCGATCATCAACCAGCCCAACTCCGCCATTCTGTCCATCAGCGGCCTGAACAAGGAGCCGGTGGTGCTGACCGACGCCGAGGGCAACGACACGATTGCGATTCGCTCGATGCAGCACTTCTGCCTGGGCTTCGACCACCGCCTCATCGACGGCGCCGACGCCTGCAAGTTCATGTCCGAGTTCAAGCGCACGCTGGAAGGCTGGGACAAGCAGATCGGGTGAGGCCTGCGGCTAGAGGTGTTTCCGGAATTCTTCGATGCTCAACCCGGCGTCACGGATAATGCCGCCCATCGTGAAGGCGTTGACGGGGTTGTGCCGGGAATCGTCAAGATGCGCGTTCCATCCGTCATGACGATGTGCGCGCCCTGGCGAAGAATGCGGAAGCCTATCTTTTCTAACGCAGCTACGGCTTTGAGGTGATGAATCCCAGGCAATTTCGACATATAGAATTGCCCTCTTTAATGGAATATTTGGATCAGTGTAGGCTGTCCATTCTTATCCGTGAAGAGGCTTTATGCGACCGCAACTTCGACCACGCGGCTCTCGTCGTCGCGCGCCAACTCCTCAGCCGCTTCCACATATTCGCGGATGGCTACCTGTATATTGGCAAGCGCCTCCTCTTCGGTGGCGCCCTGCGACCAGCAGCCGGGCAGGCCGGGGCACGATACGCTGTAACCTTCCTCGGAGTGGCGGAGAACAACGCGATAGTTAGCCATGGAGTGTATGTTACACCCAACCCGGATTGAAGGTTCAAGCGCGCAGGTCTACTCTTCCGTTCCCCACGGGTCGTAGGTGCCCACATTCCAGGTGTGGCCTTCGGGGTCGCGCACGGTGAAGTCGCGGCTTCCGTAGGGGGTGTCGTGGAGCGGGGTGGTGACCAGGGCTCCAGCGGCCACGGCGCGGGCATGAGCCTCATCGGCGTCCTCGACCACAATGTAGAGGCTGCAGGTTTCCACTCCGCCCAGTTCCGCGGGCGATTTGAAGCCGCGGCCAAACTCGTCGTCGCTGGCCGAGCCGAGCATGATCATGCCGTCGCCCAGGGTCAGCTCGGCGTGGGCAATCGTCCCGTTCTTGCCTTCATAGACGGCGCGGCGCTCGAATCCGAAGACCTTCGAGAGCCAGTCGATGGCGGCGGCTGCGTCGTGGTAGCGATGGCCGGGGATGACGGTGCCGGGATGTTCTCGCATAGCGGGGAAACCTCCGCGGCAAGATTATCACTTTCGTTCCGCTGAGCCTTCGGGTATTCTTTCAGCCATGCAATTACCCGCGGGCGATTCCGAACTGGTGCAGATCGTGGATGCGGCGCTGGCCGAGGCGGCGCGGCGGGCGGGCGATTGGCTGGTCTGCCGGCCTGGCTGCTCGCAGTGCTGCCACGGGGCCTTCGAGCTGAGTCCGCTGGATGCGCTGCGACTCAGAGCCGGGATGGAGGCGCTGCGGGCCGCGGAACCGGTGCGCGCCGCCAAGGTGGAGGGCCGCGCCCGCGCCTGGATGGACGAGCATCAGGCGGATTTTCCCGGCGACCTGCGGACCGGTTTCCTGGGCACTTCGGACGAAGACCGGGAGCGGTTTGAGGAGTTTGCCAACGAGGCGGCCTGTCCGGCGCTCGACCCCGCGACCGGCCGCTGCGACCTTTACGCCTGGAGGCCGATCACCTGCCGGGTCTTCGGTCCGCCGGTGCGCGTGGCCGAGGGGCAGGCGCTGGCCCACTGCGAGTTGTGCTTTGCGGGCGCGAGCACGGACGAGGTGGCTGCTTGCGAGATGCCGCTGCCGCACGGGCGGGAGGCGCGGCTGCTCGATGAGATGGGCGTTCGCGGCGAGACCGTCGTGGCGTTTCCGCTGCTGTGGTGACGGGGCGTGGTTGAAGAAGCTGCGAATTTCCGGTTTCCGGCATCAAAACCGCGTCAAAATCCGCAGAACCGCCCCGCAGCCGGGGGTTCCGCACATCGCGTGGAAGGCGGCGTCCCACATCCGTTGTTTTGCCGCGTTAAACTGTTCCTTGGACAATCTGATGCAAATGCGCCCCTGCTGGGTTGAGATTCACACCCGTTTCCTCGAAGAAAATTACCGTTTTCTGGTCTCCTTGACCGCGCCCGATGCGGAACTGCTGGCCATCGTCAAGGCCGACGCCTACGGCCACTCGCTCAGTCTCTGCGCTCCGGCAGCGGTTCGCGCCGGGGCCCGTTGGCTGGGCGTCACCTGCGTCGAGGAAGGCGTGGCCGCCCGGGCGCTCTGTCCCGAAGCGCGGATTCTGACCATTGGCGGCGTCTTTCCCGGCCAGGCGGCTGCTGTCGTCCAGCACCGGTTGACCGCCGTGGCCTGGGAGCCGTGGCAGTTGGAGGAGCTGGAAGCTACTGCGCGCGCGGCCGGTTTGGCGGCTGGGGCGCTCCCGGTGCATCTGGAGATCGACACCGGCATGAGCCGCCAGGGAGTTGCGCCCGAGAGGCTCAGCCTGGAGGCGGGCGGCGCGGAAGCGCTTCTGGCTCATTTCGCTCCCGGTTCGCCCCTGCGTCTGGAAGGCGTGATGACCCACCTGTTTGCCGCCGACGAGGCCGACGGACGGGTGACTCGACTGCAACTGGCCCGGCTGGACGAAGCGCTCAGCCGGATCGAGGCGGCGGGAATCTATCCGGAATGGCTCAATGTGGGCAGCTCCGCGGCGCTGGTGGCGGGCGAGACCGCAGCGATTGCCGCCCAGGCCGCGCGCCATGGAATGAAGACGCTCTTGCGCCCCGGCCTGGTGCTCTACGGCCTGACGCCCGAATTCGATCCCCGGTTTGAGACCGAGGAGCCCAAGTCCCTGGTGGCCGCGCGCGCACGATTGCAGCCGGTGCTCCAATGGAAGACCCGCGTGGTGGGCGTGCGCTCGGTTCCCGCTGGCGCCGTGGTGGGCTACAACGGCACCTTTGTCGCCACCGAACCGATGCGGCTGGCATTGCTGGCCGTGGGCTACGCCGACGGGCTCGACCGCCGTCTCGGCAACCGCTTCAGCCTGCTGGTTCGCGGCGCGCGCGCGCCTCTTGCGGGCCGCGTCAGCATGGATCAGTCGGTCATCGACGTCACCGAAATTCCCGGCGTCGAGGCGGGCGACGAGGTGGTGATCCTGGGCCAGCAGGGCGGCGAAACCATCACCGCTTTCGATCACGCACGCGCCACGGGAACGATTCCCTGGGAGGTCTTCACCCGCATCGGAGCCCGCGTTCCGCGCGTCGCCGTCTGACAAAAGGAGCCGCATCCAGTACCGGCCGCGTGCCTTCCGCGGGCAAGCTGGCAAATTTCCACCGGAACCGCGGCAGCGGCCCCTCTAAATGGAAGCAGGAACGAACGGCAGCCGTTATTGCGTCACGGGCTGCGCAGGCAGGGCTTTGTGCGTCCTCAGGTGGCGCTGGCTGGCGGCGGCCGGGGCGGCGGTGGCTGCCTGGGGCGCAGACGGAAAGGCGGGCCCGCGCTTGATGTGCACGTCGCCGTTATCGGCGCTGAGGACGATGGTGGACGTGCCGGAGCCGATCCGGAAGGAGGCCGACTTGTTCTCGCCGTCGCTGGTTGGAATGGAATAATCGGAAACGATGTCGCCATTGTGCGTCCGCACGGTCACCGCGGCGGAGGCGTTGGGCGGCAGCGTCAGCTCGACGTCGCCCTTGCTGTTCGTGGCGTTCACTCCGAAGGCGCCAGCGGGCTCGATCGAGATGGTGCCGTCGCGGTCCTGGGCAAAGGTGTCGCCGTAGATCTGGTTGAGGTCGATGTCCTTCGAGTGCGTGACCACGCGCACCGGTCCTTCGGCCTGGTCCACGTTCAGGTCGTCGGAGTCCATGGTCAGATCGCCGGGCAGCTTCGCCACTTCGAGGTCGGTCACCGAGGTGCGCAAATGGATGGGTCCGGTGGTGCTTTCTACGCGCACGTCGCCGAAGATCTCGCCGTTTTGCGTGACCGAACCCGTGATTTCCGACGCGGTAAAGTCGTTCAGGTTCCCGTCCACGGTCACATCGCCCCGCACATCGTGCGCGGAAAAGTCGTGGCTGTCTTTGGAGAAGCGGGCCTGGACCGGGCCGGTCATGGCGTTGAAATGAATGTCTCCGCTGGCGGTGACGCTGATGCCGCCTTCGAGCCCGCTCGCAGTCACATCGCCCATGCCGGAGTTCACCGTCACACGGGCGGTTTTGGGCACCGTGATTGACAGGTTCACCCGCCCGTTCGAACTGCCTGCGGTCTTCACCAGCACCCTGTCGCCGTTGACCGTCAGATGAGCCGTCTCGGCATCGAAGACTCTCCTGGCGTCCGCGTCCGAGTCGGCGTAGGCCAACTGGTGAACCTGGACTTCGATGGTGCCTCCATCGCCTGCCGTCACGCTCACATCTCCGCGCGGATTGTCGATCTCGAGGTCGGATTTCAAGGGAATCTGCGCACTCAGCGCCGGCTGGTCGTTGTCGTGCTCCGGCAGGCCGAGGAGGTTGAAGAGATTCTCACGATCCAGGCCGAAGTTGACTCCCTGGCGTTGAACCAGGGCCCGGCGTGATTCCATTCGGCCGCGCCCAAGCCCAACAGGGCCAGCAGGATGAGAATGCCGACAAAGCTGCCGCCGCGGCGCACCGGAACCTCGCGGCGGAGGTCCAGCGCCCACTCGGCCAGAGAGCCAGGCCGGCGCCGATCAGCAGCAGCGGCCACCAATGGCCATACCAGCTCCAGAACACGTTGGCATTCATGTGGCCGGTCAGCAGCAGCAGCGCCACCACACCCACGCCGATCAGGATGATAGGGCCGACAACCGAGGGGACGCGCGGCCCGTAAACACCCGCTGCGCCAGCCCTCCAGGCGTGCTGCTGGGCCTTCCATGCGTCGCGCTGCGCACGCCATGCGGCCTTTTGCTGCTCCCGGTAGACCCGCCACTGGGCTTTGGAATCGTAGGGCGGATACGGGGATGGCGCGCCGCCTCCTGGTGGCATATTTGGCGGCATATTCGGAGGCGTGCTGCTCATGACTGCCCTCCTTTGTCGTCCTTGACCAAATCGTGCGGCGGAACCGGGATGATGGCGGCCGGCTGTCCTGGGTAGGGTGGAATGCCGGTTGCGGACGAGGGAGCGGATGCGCCTTCATAAGGCGCGTTGCCCGGATAAGAAGCTGGATTCGAGCCCGGATTCGAACCGGGGTAAGGCTGGCCCGGATACGGCCCCTGCGGATAACCTCCCCCCCCTGCCAGCACCGCGCGCTCAGCCAGCGCCAGCACCCCGGCCAGAATCAAGAACAGCGGCCAGCTCTTGCCCCAGCTCAAAATATTAGCCTGGTCGAGCAGCGCCAGGATGCCAACCAGTAAAAGAAATGCGGGACCGCGCAGGCGGCGAATCATGATGTAACGGTTCACTTGGAACCTCCTTGGGACTCTCCAATGCGGCGAACGATCAGCCACACGCCCAGCGCAATCAGCAGCAGCGGCCAGGCAAATTCCGCAAAACGGCCGTGGAAGATGTCCAACTGGCCGAGCAGAAACAGCAACCCCAGAGCGATCAGCACAATCGCGCCGACCGGCTCCTTGCGCCCCCAGCACACCAGCGGCGGCGGCGGGGGCGGGAACGGAGCCTGGCCCGGGTTCTGTGGCGCGCCCGGTTGTGCGCCTTGGTAAGGCGGCTGCTGATAAGAAGCCTGATAGGGCGGCTGAGGCTGCCCAGCATACGGCGGCGGCGGATAGCCCCCCGCTAGCGGATTGGCTGGCCCTCCCGGACGGCCCGCTCTGCTGCCCAGATTCAGCCAGTTGCCCAACTCGTTCAACCCAAATGGATCGGGCAGCGGCAGGTGATCGCGCAGTGCTTTGGCCGTGTGAAAGGCTTCAAAGGACTGGTAGAGAATCCAGGCGGCAATGAACAGGCCGAAGATCGGGTATTGGTTGGTGATGCTGATCAGCACCGCGAAGACGATCACGTGGATGAAGCCCTTGAGGAACTGGCCGTTATACATGGCCCCGACGCCGGGAATCAGCCCCAGCGAGCCGGCAACCCACGGGTTCGGTCCGCTCGGCGCCACTCCGGCAAAAGGCGGCTGCAGTTTCTGCCAAGCGTCAATGCATTCCGAACAGAGGATCTGCCCTCCCGGCATATTCCGCATCGCTCCGGCGACGAGGCATTCCTGGCAGAGCCCCTTGCCGCAGTTCTGGCAGTAGGCAACGGCGTTCACGCCACTGTGATTTACGCAGTCCATTCAGTGCTCCTTTTCCGCATTTCCATTGGGGCGCCGCCGGAATGCGCGGGTCCGGGCCCCCGGCGCGGCATCTTTACCGCCGGGCTGAAGGACCGGTCCTGCAAGTTGAGGGAAGTTTGAAGAAAATCGGCATTGTCGATCTCCGGCCCGTTTGCTGGTCCGATCGACTGCGGCGGAGGCTGCACGCGCGAGCCTCCGTCCTTGTGTCCCGGAGCTCTCCCCGGAGTCCGGCTGGACTCGCCGGGAGTAGAGCTTTGAGGATTCTGCCGCTGGCCTTTGCCGGCAGCCTGGCCAGCATTCCGCGCTGTCCGGCGCAGTTCGCGCATCGTCGTCTGCACCTCGTACACCAGCCGCAGGTGGTCGTAGTAGCGAATGATCGGGGTCGAGGCCATGCTCAGTTGCCGTTCCACGAAGGAGCGCGCCGCGCCCGGCCGCAGATCGCCGACGCGCACGCTGCTCAGGCGGACGCCGGTCAGGCTGAGCGTCATGGCGATGGAAAAGAAGGCCATGGCTGCCGTCATCATCAACCGGGGCTCGGCAAAGCGCCGCAGGTGGCCCGCAAGCCCCGGACGCTGCCAGGCGGGAGGCGTGGAAACACGATTGCCGCCCGCGGCCGCCAGCGCGTAGTCAGCCTCCTGTCCCGGACCCGTTCGTGCCAGGATTTTATCGAGAAGCCCGGCCGGCGTCTCCGGCTCAGGCGCCAGGAACTCCAGCCATTCGCGGCCTTTGCGCGCCTCTTCGTCGAGCGCCGCGCAGGCCGGGCAGATGGACCGGTGGGCGATAAACGTCGCCTCGTCCTCGGCGCTCAGCAGCCCGTCCAGCGCGTCCGTCAACATTGTCTCCCACTGACCGCAGGCCGGGGAGCCGGGAATGAATGTGCGCTCTTCCATGGCTACATCACCTCCCGTCTATTACGTTCCAGCAGCCTTGCCAGTTCCGCGCGGCCCCGGCTGATGCGGGATTTGACCGTGCCTTCGGGAATGCCCAGCACCTGGGCGATCTCCTTGTAGTCCAGATCCTCCAGGTCGCGCAGAATAACCGCCTCGCGCAGTTCGACCGAAACGCGCGCCAGCGCCTCCTGCACCATCTTCGCCAATTCATTCTTGGCCGCGGCCTCGTGCGGCGACACTCCGCTGGCCACCAGCCGGTCCACCGGCTTCAACTCCTCGGCCGATTCCCAGCCGTCGTCCAGCGAACCGGTCGAGCGCTGGTTGCGGGTGCGCCGGAAGTTGTCCACCAGCAGGTTGCGCGTCATGGCGGCGATCCACACTTGCAGGCTGCCCCGGGCGAGGTCGAAGCTGGCCAGATTCGAGTAGACCTTCAAAAAAACATCTTGCGTCAGATCCTCTGCATCCACCGGGTTGCCGGTAAAGCGATAACAGAGCCCGTACACCCGCCGATGCTGGGCGCGAACCAACTCAGACCACGCGCCGGAATCGCCGTCCATGCACCGGCGCACGATTTGAGCCCAGTCCTGGGAGCCGTCGATCTGCAATGAACCTGCCTCCCCGCGCGCCTGACCGGAAACGGGCGCTTGGGCTATGCCGTCCCGAACGCCGCCAGCCACAGCCGGTCTTGCAGGGGTTGGTCTTGCCAGAGTAGACCTTTCCGGGTTCGACCTTTCAGGAGCGCCGGCGTCGTCTCGCCGCACTTGCCGGCCGCGCCGCGCCGCACCGTCCGGCCACGCCAACCCCATCCCGCTCCAGCTTAATGTACCTGTGCACTCCATATTCAGCACGTACGAAGGATTTGCGGAAATAGTTCCTCGCCGGTGCATCTCGCCGCCTGTTGCCGTGCGATGAGGCGACGACGAGGCGAGAACAAGGCGAGACGAGGACAAATTGCGCATCGCGGCGGTAACCTTCTCCGCTCCAGCGCATCTAAGAACCTGTTGAAAGACTCCAGCTTTGTGTCAGGGCACGACTTCAGTCGTGCCGTAGAGCGACCAAAATGAACGCGGGCTTTAGCCCCTGAAGGCTGATTTTCCGGATCGAGTCAGATTTTCAACAAGTTCCTGAGAGCTTGCTCTCGGCTTCCCCGCCCGCGCAGAAGTTCAAAACAGGCTCCGGATTGCGGGCACAAAATCTTCGGCCCAGGAGAGACCTATGCGCCCCACCCTTGTTCTTCGACGCGGCTTCATCCCCTTTCTGCTCGCCTTCTCCCTGGTTGCCGGTTGCCGCGCGGCGCCGCACACCCCCATCCCCGCCGCCACCAGCGATGCTCCCCTGGCGCAATCGCCGGCCAAGCAGACGGCGGTCTTCGCCGGAGGCTGTTTTTGGGGCACTCAGTCAGTCTTCGAGCGCGTGAAAGGGGTGCTGGCGACGACGGCCGGCTATTCCGGCGGCTCAGCCAGCACAGCCACCTATGACCAGGTGACTACGGAGACGACGGGGCATGCGGAGTCGGTGCGCGTGGTCTTCGATCCGTCGAAGATCACCTACGGGCAGCTCCTGCGGATCTTTTTCTCCGTCGCTCACGATCCCACCCAGCTCAACCGGCAGGGGCCGGACGAGGGCACCTCCTATCGCTCGGTGATCTTCTACACGAGCCCCGATCAGCGGAGGATCAGCCTTGCCTACATTGCGCAGCTCGACGCCGCCCATGTCTTCCCCAAGCCGATTGTGACCCAGGTCGTCCCGCTGAAGGCCTTCTACCCTGCCGAGTCCTATCATCAGGACTACGCGCTCCACAATCCCGGCAACCCCTACATCCAGGTCTGCGACCGGCCCAAAATCGAGGCCCTCAAGCAGCAGTTTCCCGAGCTTTTTCAGAACTATACGGGTAAGTAGTCCGGCCTGGTACTTCAGTTGTAGTTTGTCTTTGCGGAGGGAGCAGGGGGCTTCAGCCCCCTGAAGACCTGCCGAAAAAAAGACCTTTAGGCCCGGATCGGGGCCGGGTGCCCGAGGTCTCGCTTCTGAGACCTGGGAAACCACCAGTCTGCGCAGTCGTGGCAGGAGTTCCGCTCAACCCAGCTTCACAAACCTCATAGCCGCCGAATTCATGCAGTAGCGCAGGCCGGTGGGGGGCGGTCCGTCGTTGAAGACGTGCCCCAGGTGCGCGTCGCAGCGGCGGCAAGAGATCGCGTCGCGCTCCATTCCCAGGCTAGAGTCGCCGGATTCCACCACATTCTGGCGCGCAATGGGCTCCCAGAAGCTCGGCCAGCCGGTGCCCGAATCGTACTTCGTCTTCGAGCTGAACAGCGCCGTATCGCAACAGATGCAGCGGAAGATGCCCGGCTCGTGCAGATTCCAGGTGGCGCCGGTGTAGGCGCGCTCGGTGCCGCTGTGACGGGTCACCTCGTAGGAGATCATCGAGAGCTGGCTCCTCCACTCGGCGTCGGATTTCACGATGCGGGGAACCGTCTCCTTGCCGATTTTGTCGCCGTTTGCCGCAAACTCGACGATCGTCACGATCGGCGAAGCGTCAGCCGCGGAGACCGGCTGCAAGCCGGGCAGCGCCGCGCGGCGGAGCGTCCACAACGCCGCTCCGCTCAACGCGCCCGCCGCCGCAACAATGAATCCCCGCCTGCTCAACCGGGCAATGCGGCTTTCGTCCGAGGATGGGTTCTGCTCATTTAGAGGATTTTTCATGGCCTTTCCTTTCGGGGAAGTTGCTTTTTCTGAGGAAATTGCCTTTCATGCCGCGGACAAAACTGGATTCCTGCCTCCATCCGCACCAGATTCGGAATTAAACCTGTCAGGGACCGGCTCCTGTCGTACCGTTCATGCAAACAATCCGCGCTAGCCTTGAACTTCCTGCTAGTTCTGACCGAATATAGGCATTTTCTCGCTCATTTCACCCGAAGGTGAAGGCGAAGGCGCGCACTCCCGGAGTCAGAAATTCAATGCGAAAGACTCCTGTCCGCGGGCTGCCTTGCTGGCGAATCAGTTGGTACAGGCGGCTTTCGGTCACCATGCCGTAGCCTTCGGCGTCGGTGTCCATGCCGTGGTTCTCGCCCGGCGGCTTGCCGTCGAGCGTCACGCGAAAGCGAATCGGCGCGCCATCGCTTGACGGCCCCAGAACCAGATGAAGATCGCGGGCATGAAAGCGGTAGACGATGCCGTCGGCGGCCGCAAGCGCAACCGCGACCTGTCCTTCGTCCTTCCATTGGCCCGTCAACGCCCACTGGTTCAGCGCCAGGCGGGTGGGCGCGCCATAGAGCCGCGCGGCATCCTCGCCGAATCCGCCGGGAGAAGCGAAGTGCTGCGCGCGATTGTAGCCGATATAGGTTTCCGGCGACTCGACGGCCTCGAAATCCGCCGGAGCCTCCGCGCCGTTGGCGGCAATCTTCGTTGTCGAGTGGGGAAGCGGCTGGTGGTTTCTCTCCTCCAGCAGGCCGCGAATCCACTCTTCGGATTGAGCGTAATCGCCCTCGCCAAAGTGGTGATAGCGGACGCGGCCGGTGGCATCGATGAAGTAGTGCGCGGGCCAGAACCGGTTGTTGAATGCGCGCCAGATGCGATAGTTGTTGTCCATCGCCACGGGGTAGTCGATGCCCAAGTCGTGCACCGCCTGGCGAACATTCGCCTCGTCTTTTTCAAACGGGAACTCCGGGGTGTGAACGCCGACGACGACCAGGCCGCTGTCCTTGTACTTCTTGTACCAGGCCTCGACGTAGGGCAGCGAACGCAGGCAGTTGATGCAGGAGTAGGTCCAGAAATCGACGACCACCACCTTGCCGCGCAAGGATTCGGCAGTGAGCGGTTGCGCATTGGGCGAGTTAGGCTGGTTCAACCAGGCCGTCGCCCCGGAAAGATCGGGCATCCTCTCCGGCACGCCGTCCGAGTCGAGCGCCACCGGCATCGGCCCTGCCGGATTCGCGTTGGTCGTTGTCGGCCGGGGATGCTCCGAAGCCGCGAAGGCCACCAGCCGCTGCTCGAATTTCGAGGTACCGGCCAGCGAAAGCCGCGTGAGGACGCCGCGATCCAACCCGAATGCGACCGCGGCCACGCCCACCAGCACGGCCACTCCGAGGATGCGGCGCACCCACACCTCGGCGCCCAGCGAACGCTTCATCGCCGCGAAGACCCGGCCTCCGGCGAGCAAAGCCAGTGCCAACGAAGTGGCCGCTCCGGCCGCGTAGGCGAGCAACAGGATGGCCGTGTGTGCGCTGGCGCCGTTCACCGCGGCTCCGGTGAGGATGAGCCCAAGAATCGGGCCGGCGCAGGGCGTCCACAGCAGCCCCGTCGCCACGCCCAGAAAAAAGGAGTTGACCACGCCGGGGCTCGAAGCCAGCCTTCCGGTCAGCCTGCCGCCCAACTGCACCAGCGGCCGCGAGAGACGCTCGGCCAGCGAAGAGAACAGCAGCGTGAGCCCGAAGATTCCAAACAGAACCAGAGCCGCAATCCGTGCCGACTGGTCGGCGTGAACGGCCCACGCGCCTCCCACCGTGGCCAGGCTGGCCACCAGCGTGAAGGTGGCCGCCATGCCGGCCAATAGCGGCAGGCCGCTCTTGCGGAAGGGTTGGTCGGAGCGCGCGAAGACGAACGGCAGCACCGGCAAAATGCACGGGCTGAGAATCGTCAGAATACCGCCGCAAAATGCGAGAAAAACCAGGAAAATCAAGAGGTATCACTCCTTTACCGCCGAGTTGGTTTCTCTTTCACCAAAAAAAGGGGAAAATGCAGCCTGTCCATCCCGTCTCCGACCGCGCCCTTTCGAGTCCGGCGCGATTTCAAAACTGGAGATCACCGACTTGGAGATCACCGGCCCAGATCCCAAAAATCCGGACTTGGAGCACACCGTTTGCGCTTCTGTTGCTACAAGAACGATTTGTCAGGACTGATGAGACGCTGAAGACCCACACAAAGTAATCAGGATTGGACGGGGCTGCCGGGAGATTTTTCAAGATAAGCGCCGAAGATCCGGCACACTTCTTCAAGAAATTCGCGGTCGACGCTGGTAAAGGCTGCCGGGATGTGGCTGTCGATGTCGATTTCGCCCACGACCCTGTCCTGCGCGCGGATGGGAACAACAATCTCGGACCTTGTCTTGATGGAGCAGGAAAGATAGCGCGGGTCGGCGTTCACATCGTCCACCACCGTGGTCTCTCCGGAAGAAACCGCGGCCCCGCAAATGCCCTGCGCAACGGGAATGCGCGCGTGCGGGGTCGGCTCACCCGCGAAGGCGCCCAGAACCAGGGTCTGCGGATCGCCCGGATCGAGCCAATAAAAGCCGGTCCAGTTGTACGTGGGAAGTTGCCCCGCAATGGCTTCCACGATGGCCTTCTCCAGAACATCCGGAGACGGAGCTACAGAGGCCAGCTTCTTCACGAGAGCGAGTAACGAGATCATCTGGGTGGTGAGTTCGAGGGCGGGCATATTCCTGTCGTTTCCAAGTGCGTGCTGTGACCCTGGCTTTCGGGAGCCGGAGTCCGGCTGGTCTTGTTCGTCAACGTCCGTCATGAGCGGCGAAAACCCAACGGCATTTTGACTACAAGCTGTTTCATCACCGGTTCCCAAGCGTCCCTCGGGGGCTAAAGCCCGTTGTTTTTGGGCGTTTTGCAGCACGACTGAAGTCGTGCCCTGACACCAATCCGGTTATGAAACAGCTTCTAATAGTGCTGCTGGAAGTCCGGATCGACCGGATTCTCAAAGAGCGAGGCGTCGCGGGTGACGATGGTCAGCCCCGTAGGAGTGACAAAGTAGCGCTGCTTGTCTTCGACCGGATCGTAGCCGATCACCGTGCCCTCGGGAATGTGCACGTCGCGGTCGATGATCGCCCGGCGGATGCGGCAGTGGCGGCCGATGTTCACATGCGAGAAGATGATGCTGGCGTTCACATCGGAGTAGGAGTTGACGCGCACATCCTGCGAGACCACACAATTGGTCAGCGTGGCGCCGGAGATGATGACGCCGGCTGTGATCACCGAGTCGATTGCCGTGCCCGAGCGGCCCGGCTCGCCGAAGACGAACTTGGCCGGCGGGTACTGGCGCACGCGGGTGCGCATGGGCCAACTCTTGTCGTAGAGGTTGAAGGTGGGCGACACCGAGCACAGGTCCATGTTTGCGTCGTAATAGGCATCC
The DNA here is from genome assembly GCA_963788415.1 of uncultured Acidobacteriaceae bacterium. Classification (GTDB taxonomy): domain Bacteria; phylum Acidobacteriota; class Terriglobia; order Terriglobales; family Acidobacteriaceae; genus Telmatobacter. The sequence continues at coordinate 15,788 of CAWBHO010000087.1, forward strand.
AGCGTGCCCACGTCGCGCCAGTAGAGCGCCTGCTGCTTGTTCTCGTCCACAAAGCTGTAGGCCATCATCTTCCTCTTGCCCAGCAGGTTGGGAAGAATATTGTGGCCAAAATCGTGCTTCGATTCCGGGTCTTCGGCATCGGCGATCAGCGCTTTCAGCAGCACCTCGGTATTGAAGATGTAGATGCCCATCGAGGCATCCACGGCGTCCGGATTGAAGGGCGACCGGAAGCTGGTCGAGGCAACCTTCTCCTGAAACCCGAGTATCTCGCCCGTCTTGCTGACCTCGACCACGCCGAATGCTTTCACGTCGTCAGGCGAAATGGGCAGCGTGGCCAGCGTTACCTCGGAGTTGGTTTCCTTGTGATACTCGAGCATCCGGCTGTAGTTCATCTTGTAGATGTGGTCGCCGGAGAGGATGATCATGTACCGGGGCTGTTCGCTGCCGATCGAGTAGATGTTCTGGTACACTGCGTCGGCGGTTCCCATGTACCAGTTCGCCCCGGTGCGCTGCATGGGCGGCAAAAGCTCGAAGAACTCGCCCAGCTCCTGGGCCACGATGCCCGACCAGCCTTCGCGGATGTGCCGGTTCAGCGAGAGCGCCTTGTATTGCGTGAGGATGAAGACCTTGCGCAGGCCGGAGTTGATGCAGTTGGAGAGGGTGATGTCGATGATGCGATAATGTCCGCCGAAAGGCACGGCAGGCTTGGCTCGATCCCGGGTGAGAGGGAAAAGCCGTTCTCCAGCGCCCCCCGCAAGCAATACTCCCAGTGTGTCCTTCATGTCCATGGAACCGCCTCCGCAACTTTGCTGACCGTTTCGGCCCGGAAAGCCTTCGCCTGAGCCCGCAGGCGCACTCGCCGGCAAAGGCATCTCCAGGTGAATCAGGTGAACCGTTTACGCTGGCATCACCGAACGATGGATCATAGCACACGGAACGAAGTTTGGCAGCCAATTTTACCCGATCGGAGAGCGGCGCGCCGGGCAACCTTCGGGCCTGCTTCCGGCACAAGGCGGAGGCATTCGGCGCAGTGTGTCGACAAGCGAAAATCTCAACCTCGCAGTCGAACGCAATCGTCCGGCGCGGAGTGTCTGCATGCGCACGACCCAGTGAAGAAAGCCCGCCGGAAACACAGGCCTGGAACCCCGGCCGAGCGCGCACGGCTGCAGAGACGGTCCGCTACAGCGGTTTCGATTCTGCTGTTTACAGAAACGTAGACGCAGAGGGCATTTTTCCCGAGAAAATGCCCCTCGCATGATCTTCAAATGGCAACACTTGAATCGAAACCGCTCTAGCGCCGCTTGCTGAACTTGTATTGCACACCGACCGAGAGGGCGAAGTTGACATCGGTCTGGGTGGATTTCGTTCCGTAGTTGATGCCATAGCGGGTGACGACCGCATCAGGCGTGATGCGGAAAACCCAGTGCGCCGACCGGTTCAGGTCCATGTGCCCGCCGATGATCGCCGCCGGGGCCACCTGGTTGTTGTAAAAGCCTACCTCTTGAACGATTCCGGGGCCATTCTGCTTCTCACGCAGATCCTGCTCGAAGTTGCCGCGGACACCGCCAAAAAGCACATGGGCAATCAGCGCGCCGTGCTTGTTGTGCGGGCCCAGCCATTCAGGCCCGGCGGTGAAGAAAAACTCGCTCACGAACGGCCCGTCGATGTTCTCGGAATTGGGCGCGGCGCCGCTGGTGCCCAGGTAATAGCGGGTCGATCCCTCGGCGCCCCAGTGCCTGCTGAGCCAATACGATGCGGAGAGATCGAGTCCGCCCAGGTTAGCACCCTGCAGCAGGTTCGGTCCGGCCTTCATGTGGTCGTAAGCCATGCCCAGAGAAACGTCGTAGCGGTTGTCGTAGCGCACGCCCGCCAGCGGGTCGACGGAAATATAGGTGCCATTTCCGGTCGTCAAAGGGGGGGCGCTTTGCGCCTGAGCCGCAGCTGCTCCGCAGAAAGCCAAGGCGGCCGAGCCGGCAAGAGTGGCGAAAAATCTTACTGAGAATCGCATCGTACTCAACTTTACAGGAGGATACCTTCGGGCGACAATGCAAATCCCGCCGCATTTGTTCCGGTTACGGCACGCAGCGGTCAACCCAGCGGGTCCAGAACAGGTAGTATGCGGTCTTCAAGCCTTCCATGGCTGCGTCGGTTTCAAGCGAGGCCGCCGAGCGAGGCTCCAGGGGCGGCGCTGCGTGGGTGCGCCACTCCAGCGGCAGAGCGCTGAAGATCATGCCAGCCCTGGGCAGATGGTAGGCGCTCGAAACCACCTCCGCCGAATGCCAGCCATGCGCCTTCATGATGCGCACCGCATAGCAGGCGTTCTGAATCGTATTTTGGGCTTCCGGCTCCTCAAAAATGGCGGAATCTGGAATGCCTTCCGCCTCCGCGGAGCGCGCCATCACCCGCGCCTCCACAAACCGGTTGTGCGCGGCTCCCCCGGTGAGAATCAGCCTGGGCGCCACTCCCCGGTCATATTCACGCACACCCTCGGTCACGCGGGCCAACTGCTCCGGAGTTGGATTGCCGTCGCTGTCGGCGGGATGGCCCAGCACGATGATGGCGTCAAAGCGGGTGAGCGCCGTGTTCGAGCCGGGCGCCAGCAGCCGGGCCATCGCACCGCAGCCGAAAAGAACAAGCGCGAACAGGATGCAGACCAGGATGATCCGTGCTCGCCCGCTCAGGCGCCGCCGTCGCACCGGCCTGCGTTGCAGGCTGAGCGGATGGCCGGTTTTTTTGCGGACAGGGCGTGCGGTGGCCAAAAAAACTCTCCAGCCTCCACTTTAGAGCATTTTCGAAATCGACGCCGTCCTTTCGAGCGCATTGAAAAAGCGGCTTCTACGTGCACCCCGTGAGCCCAGATTGCTCGTCTGGGCACCGGAGAGGGAAAAGCCGCTTGAGCGCGCGGTTTCGGCCTAGGCGAATTGCGAACGATGAATCTCCAGCGAGCTTCGGCCTTGGCAGGTAAAGGGACGGCATGCGTTGGCCTTGTAACAAGGCGCGACTTCAGCCGTGCTGCGAAGCAGGATCAACCCAGGACGGCGGGCTCTCCCCAGGCCGAAAAGACAAATTCGCTCAACGGTTTGCGCTCGCGGGGCGCGATCTCCATCGAGATCATCTTCTCGTTGTTCAGCGCCGCCGGTTCGCCCTGGTAGCCGAGAGCGATGACGGCTCCGAGGAGGTAATCTTCGGGGATCGAGAAGGCCTGGCGGGCCGCGGCCTGGTCGAATCCGGCCATCGAGTGGGTCTTCAGCCCCAGTGCGGCAGCTTCAAGGCAAAGCGCCGCGGCAGCCGCGCCCAGATCATAGAGCGCGTGAGCATTCGCGGAGCCGTTGTGGGCGAATTTGGCGCTTGCCGTGCCCAGGATCAGCACCGGCGCCGAGCCCGCCCAGCTCTGATTAAAGCCAATCAGAGTCGAGAAGATCTTCTTATAAGCGGACGAGTCGCGTGAGCCAACGAGGAAGCGCCAGGGCTGCTCGTTATAGGACGAGGCGGACCAACGGGCGGCCTGGAAGATCTTGTGCAAGTCGGCGGAGCTGACGTCGCGGTTGGCAAACGAGCGCGGGCTCCAGCGGTTGAGCATCACCGGCAACACGCCTTCCACGGCGGGCGCTTGCTTCAGCTTGTTCACTTCGAATGCAGACGGGGTCATTCGGGGAATCTCCTTGAAAACAATATCAACTTCGGCTCTTTGATTCGGGGCGCAGGGAGAAGGATTCCGCTTTCAAGAAATAAAGTTGTTCGAACAGCTATTTTCTCCGGCAACAGCCCGTGGTGAAAGTCCGGTTTCGAAAGGGCACGACTTGAGTCGTGCCGCAATCTCCGCAGAATCAACCGGACTTCTGGCCCCGAGGGATGTTTTTTGGGGAAAGCGGATCAAACTCAGGGCTTTTTCCGCAGCCTGTTCAAGCCCATTGAGCCCGACTTCAGGCGGACTCTCGGAACGCGGGGTTCGGGCGCGGCGGCTTTCTGAATCGATGGTGAATGCCGTACACTTGCTGGCACGGATGCAAGCGCAAATTGAGAACCTCGTAAAGTTGCAAGCGGTGGAGCTGGAGCGCACTCGCCTGACTCAAGCCGCGCGCGCTTTGCCGGCGGAAATTGCCCAGGCGCAGGCAGCGCTCACCGCGGTCGAGCACGAGGCATCCGAGGCCACAGCCTCCCTCAGCCGCGAGGAGACGCTGCGCACCCGCCTGGAACGCGAGATCGACAGCCAGCGCAAGAAAGCCGCCCACTATCGCGCCCAGCAGGACTCCGTCACCACCCCCGCGCAGGCCAACGCGGTCGAGCACGAGCTTCATTTTGCCGAGGCCGAAGCCGAACGCCTTGAAAACGAGGAGTTCGCCAGTCTGGAGCGCACCGAAGCGCAAGAGGCTGCGTTGGCCGCTCTCCGCGCTCAGATCGAGTCTCTGGCCGCGGCGCTCGACAAGATCCGGGACCGCGCGGCCCTCCGCCAGCAGGAAATCGATCGCGCCCAGGCCACGCTTTCCGCCGAGCGCGAAGCCCTTCGCCCGCTCATCGACTCCGAGCTGCTCATCCGCTTTGACCGGCTCTCGGGCTCTCGCGGCACCGCCCTGGCTCGCGCCGAGAATCAGCAATGTACCGGCTGCAGCATGGGCGTTCGCGCCCAGACCTGGAACCAGCTTCGCGAGGGCGAACTGCTCACCTGCGACAGTTGCAGCCGCCTGCTTTATTGGGATCCGGCCATGACGCCCGCTCCCGACGCCTCAATGCTGCAAGAGGCGAAAAGCAAACGCAGAGTCTCCAAACCTCAAACGGAGGACTAGAGCCTCGCCCTCCCAGGCTGCTACCCTTTTCTTGGGCGGAGAAATCACATCCGCAATCCAGGAGCAGCCTTGCAACGTATCTGTGTCGACATGGACGAAGTGATGGCGGATACTCTCGCCGAGCACATCCGCCGCTATAACCAGACCTTCGACGAGGAAGTGACCCCGGACGATCTGGTCGGCAAGGGACTGTGGGAGATTACCCCCCTCGATCGCCAGGGGCAGTTGCGCGCCTTTTTGGACGCCGAAGACTTTTTCGAGGATCTGGACCTCATGCCCGGAGCTCAAGATGTGCTCCAGCAGCTTGCCGGCCGCTTTGAAGTCTTCATCGCCACCCAGGCCATGTCCGTGCCCAACTCGCTCGGCCCGAAATACCGCTGGCTGCAGCGTCATTTTCCCTTCATTCCGCCCACGCATTACGTTTTTTGCGGCAATAAAAGCATTCTGCGCGCCGACTATCTCATCGACGACCTGCCCAAAAATCTCCTCCGTTTCGAGGGCCAGGGATTGCTCTACTCCGCGCCCCATAATCTGACCGCAACCGGCTTTGTGCGCGTCAACAACTGGGAAGAAGTGGCCCAATACTTCGCTCAGCAGCCCGGCTGAACGGCCCTCCGGCCTAGAGCGTGGCTTGCCGCCGGGTGGTTCGTAGTTACGATCAGCGCCGCGGCCGGCTGTTCGCCCGCGCATTGGTAGGAGTGCGCCGTGCGGGCGTCAAAATACACCGCGTCGCCCACGCCGAGGGTGCACTCCTGCTGAGCGTGCCGAAGCTCCAGCTCTCCCTCCAACACGTAGAGAAACTCGAACCCGGGGTGTGCGTGCGCTTTGGCCGCCGTTCTCTCGGGCAGCGGATGAAACTCGGCAAAGTAGGGGTCCATTTCGCGGTCCGGCACGCTGTACCCCAGGCTCTCGAAGAAGTAGCTGGGAAACTCAGCCCCGGTCTGCGGCAGCCGGATGCGCTCTTTGCGCCGGTGAATGCGAAAGAGCGCCGCCGGGTCCGCCTCGAAGAAATACGACAAATCCTTCGAGAACACCATCGCAATCCGCGCCAGGTTCCGCAGCGTCGGCACCACCCGCCCGGTCTCCAACTGCGACAGAAAGCTGGCCGAAAGCCCCGTATGCCGCCCCAGTTCCACCAGTCCCATCGACTTTTTCAGCCGCAGCCGCTTGATCCGCTCCCCGATCCGCTTTTCGGCAATCACCTGCTCGGTAGCTTCCAGGTCTACCTGCGGCCGCTCCGCCTCGTCCACTCTCAACGCCGCCGACTCGCTCATCGTTCCCCCCAGCCGAGACGAAAATTGGACGCACAACGGGAACTTGTTGCGCCTGTCAAAAATTCTTCTCATGCTACTAACAGAATACTTCGGCCGGAAACCTGGTTTCCTTTCGGCAGTGTTGTCTACGATTCGCTTATTCTGCTCTTCTGCCGGCCGCCGGTGTTTTTTCAGAGGCCAAAGCCCTCCGACCCGCTCGCCGGCACCGCCAGCAGATCGCCAGGTTTTCAAGCCGCCGCCAACCCGCACTCCCGGCACGCGCTATCCTAAAGAGTCCGGCCGTCCACGCACCTTTCCGGCCCGCCGAGGAATACCATGCCCGAAGAAACCACTCCTGCCGCGTCAGCGGCCTCTGCCGCACCGCAGGTGGCCACCATCGCCACTCTCGGCCAATTCGAAGGCCAGTCCGTCACTCTGCGTGGCTGGCTCTACAACCTGCGCGAGAGCGGCAAGCTGCTGTTTCCCATCTTTCGCGACGGCACCGGCACCATCCAGGGCGTCGCCCACGTAAAGAGCGTTCCCGCTGAGGTTTTCGAGGCGCTGAAGGGGCTGACCCAGGAATCGAGCGTCATCGTTCGCGGTCGCGTCCGTGCCGACAAGCGCGCTCCCGGCGGCTTCGAGCTCGATGTCGAAGACCTGCAGGTCGTCCAGCGTGTTCCCGAGTCCGACCCCTACCCCATCACGCTCAAAGAGCACGGCGTCGATTTCCTCATGGAGCACCGCCATCTGTGGATTCGCTCGCCGCGCCAGTCCGCCATCCTTCGCATCCGCGCCGAGATCATGCGCGCGGCGGCCGAATATTTTGACTCGAACGGCTTCATCCGTACCGACCCGCCCATCCTCACCCCGGCGGCCTGCGAAGGCACCTCCACGCTCTTTCCCGTCGATTATTTCGGCGACCCCGCCTTCCTCACCCAGTCCGGCCAGCTTTACATCGAGTCCACCGCCCTGGCCCTGGGCAAGGTCTACAGCTTCGGCCCCACCTTCCGCGCGGAAAAGTCCAAAACCCGCCGCCATCTGACCGAGTTCTGGATGATCGAGCCGGAGGTCGCCTACATGGACCTCGACGGCCTGCTGGAACTGGCCGAAAACTTCCTTTCCCACATTGTCAAAAGCGTTCTCAAGAACCGCGCCCCCGAACTGACCGTGATCGGCCGCGATCCGGCCAAGCTCGAAGCCATCTGCCCGCCTTTTCCGCGTCTGCGCTACGACCTAGCCGCCGAGATGCTCAACCAGGCGTACAAGGACGGTCAGTTGGAGCAGCCCTTCGAGTACGGCAACGACTTCGGCTCTCCGGACGAGACCTGGCTCTCCAGCCAATTCGACCGCCCGGTCATGGTTCACCGCTATCCATCCGACGTGAAAGCCTTTTACATGGAGCCCGATCCGGACGACTCGCGCTTTGCCCTCTGCGTGGACGTGCTGGCTCCGGAGGGCTACGGCGAGATCATTGGCGGCTCGCAGCGCGTCTCGAGCTTCGAGCTGCTCAACGCCCGCATCGAGCAGCACAACCTGCCCAAGGAAGCCTTCCAGTGGTACCTCGATCTGCGCCGCTACGGCAGCGTCCCCCACTCAGGCTTCGGCATGGGCATCGAGCGCGCGGTAGCCTGGATCTGCGGCCTGGACCACGTCCGCGAGACCATACCCTTCGCCCGCACCCTGCACCGCATTTATCCGTAGAGCGCCGGAGCCAGGCAGCCCAGGACCGCACAGCTTCGCGTGTATTCAGGTTGTATGCCCCGCGAAACCGTAGCGTTATCGTTGTAACCCAGCATGTTGACCAAGAGCGGCCCCCAGCGAGATCGGAAGCCGTTACCATTATGGCTCCCCCTGGGCGAATAAATTGCAAAGATACGCCGAATCGTGGATAATTCGAGGAACGCACGCGGATAATGCGAGGAACGCAGATGAGCGACCAATCAAAAATCGAATGGACTGACGCCACCTGGAACCCAGTGCGTGGCTGCACCAAGATTAGCCCAGGGTGTAAGCATTGTTATGCGGAAACGTTTGCCGAACGCTTCAGGGGTGTACCCGGGCATCCATATGAGCAAGGATTCGACCTACGCACAGTGCCTTCCAAACTCGATACTCCTTTTGAATGGAAGCAGCCTCGTCGCGTTTTTGTGAATTCAATGAGCGATCTCTTCCATGAGAAGGTTCCGGTCGCCTATATCCGTAAAGTGGCGCAAGTCATGAAAGATGCTGACTGGCACACTTATCAGGTTCTCACGAAACGGGCAAAGCGGCTGAGGCACTTATTGAATGATGAGCTAATCGAATTTTCTCATCTGCAACATATTTGGTGGGGCGTCAGTGTTGAAAATAGGAAACACGGTTTGCCTCGAATAGACGAGTTGCGGGCGGCCTCAGCAAGTGTCCGGTTCCTCTCAATTGAACCTTTACTTGAAGATCTAGGATTGGTAGATCTGACAGGAATTTCCTGGGTTATCGTTGGCGGCGAAAGTGGTCCGGGCGCGCGTGAAATGAAAGGTGCATGGGTCAGGTCAATCCGCGAACAATGCCTAGAGGCAAACGTGCCTTTCTTTTTTAAGCAATGGGGAGGCGTTCGAAAGCATGAGACTGGACGCGAGCTTGACGGTTTCACCTATAACGAACTGCCCATTCTCGCCGTGACAGCGTGATGCACGCACAAGCAAGATGAACGACGAATATACAGAACGCGAACAGTCCGGAATCAAGCATTTTGCCCTTCAACACTACCTTGAAGCAGCGACAAGGATTATTGGCTCCTCTTGGAACGGATTCTCCTATGTTGATTGCTGTGCTGGACCGTGGGAGTCGCGATCTTTGGATTATAGCGATACCTCTTTTGGTATAGCTGTTAAGGTTCTGAAAGAGGCGAACGAATCGCTTCGTAATCGGGGAAAGACTCCCCAATTCAGAGCGCTGCTTATCGAGGAGAAACCTGAGCCGTTTAAACAGCTTGCCACCTTTGCGCCGCGTGCTGCAGATAAAGATGTTAAAGTCGAAGCGAAAAATTGGGATTTCAGGGGGCATACTGCTGAGATTATCAAGTTTGTTATGAATCCGCCGTCGTTTGGATTTATTTTCATTGATCCTACAGGCTGGACGCCAGCCGAAATTGGTGGACTTGGTCCGTTGCTACGAATCAAGCCAGGGGAAGTCCTTATTAACTTCATGTCAACCTTCATCGTGCGCTTTCTCAACGACGATGCAACTAACATGGAGGAAATTCTGGGGCCCGATTATCGCGATATTCGGGTGCTTGGCCATGAGGAACGAGAAGACGAAGCAGTTAGAAGATATTGTGAGTTGTTGAAAAGGCAGGGGGATTTTCCATATGTTTGCGCGCTTCCAGTGATGAAGCGCGATCAAGACGCAATACATTTCTACCTTATTTATGGGACTCGAAACGCAGAGGGAGTAAGAGTATTCAAAGATGTTGAAAAACGAACTGCAAAAGAGACCGAGGTCGTACGAGCTACGCTGCAACAAAGCAAGCGCGCCAACCTCGATCTATTTGACCCAGAGGTTCTTTATAAGCGAGAAGAGCGATATAGAAGACTGTCCGATAGGAGTAAAGGCAACGCAAGAAATGCGCTTGATTCGCTCATATCTGAACGAGGTAGGGTCCGCTACGACGATTGCTGGGCCGAAACATTACAGTTTCCGACCGTGTATGAATCTGATTTACGTGAATGGCTCAAATTCAAGGAGAGTTCTGGCTTAATTCGGATTGATGGAAGAAAGCGGTCCAACGAGGAGTTAAAGCGGAAGAGTGGTCACATAATCGTCAGACAGTGAGCGTAATCAGAATCCGGTTTAATTTCGTGCGATAACGGATGCAAGAAAACCTGTACATCCGTTATTGCATTCAGAGCGAGAATAGCTCAATGACCAGTCGAGAGTCCTAGGCCAGCTCCACCTCGATCTTCTTGGTTTCCGCGTCCAGCTTCACGATTTTGAAGGTACGAATCTGGCCTTCGCTCAGCGCTTCGGGCTTGGCTTGCGGCGCGGGCGAGTTGCCCTTCCAGCGGTTCTTCAATTGCGAAGAAAGCGACGAGAGGTCGAGCTTGCCGCTCACCTGCGGTGGGGCAGGCGCACCCGCGGCGGATTTCGTCGGTGGGATTGACGCCGAAGGCACGCGGGCCCCACCGCAGTTGGCGCGGATACCGTCGCCTAACTCCACCTGCACGAAAGACGGAGACGCATCGACAACGCGCCCGGAAACCACGTCCCCCACCTTGTGCTCGGCGATGTACTCGTCGATGCCGGTGGGAATGAGCTGCTTCATACTGAGCTTGATCTGGCGCTTTTCCATGTCGATGGCCAGAACCTGCGCCTGGACCACCCGCCCGGCGCCGAGCATCTCCGAAGGATGGTTCAGGCGGCGCTCGGCGGTGATCTCGCTGATGTGGACCAGCCCTTCGATACCTTCAGCCAGTTGCACAAACGCGCCGAAGTTCATCAGCTTGGTCACCGGCCCGGTGATCGCGGAGCCGACCGGGAAGGTGCGCTCGACCTCGGTCCAGGGGTCGGCGAGCGTCTGCTTGAGGCCGAGCGAAATCCGCCGCTCCTCCGGCTTGATGGCCAGTATCACGGCATCGACGCGCTCGCCCTCCTTGAGCAGGTCCGAGGGGTGGCGCAGCTTTTTGCCGTACGACATCTCCGAAATATGGATGAGCCCTTCGACGCCGGGCTCGATCTCGACGAATGCGCCGAAGTCGGCCAGCCGCGTGACCGTGCCCGTGATGCGCTGGCCGGCAACGAGGCGGTTGGGCGCGGTTTCCCACGGCTCGGGCTGGAGTTGCTTGAGTCCGAGCGAGATTTTCTTCGTTTCCGGATCGATTTTGAGGATGCGGACCTGAATCTCCTGGCCCACGGACAAAACGTCTTCAGGCTTGGCGACGCGGGTGTACGCGATGTCCGAGACGTGCAGCAGGCCGTCGATGCCGCCCAGGTCGATGAATGCGCCGTAGGGAACCAGGCTGCGGACCGTACCGGGGAGCGTGTCGCCTTCTTTCATCGCCTCGCGGCGCGCCTCGGTGACCCCGCGCGCCTGCTCTTCGAGAACCACGCGCCGATCGACCACCACGTTTTCATCCGTGACGTCGAGCTTCGTGATGCGGCAGGTGATCTCCGTGCCCACCAGCTTTTCCATCTCGGCGGCGTCGCGGGTTCCGCTGCGGCTGGCGGGCATGAAGGCGCGCACGCCCACGTCCACCGACAGGCCGCCCTTGATGACTTCCGTGACCACGCCGACGACCGCCAGCTTCTCGGCGAAGGCCGTTTCGAGGGCCGACCAGTCCCGGGCCTGCGTCACCTTGAAGCGCGAGAGCTCGTAGTAGTGCTCCTGATTGCGCCCGGTGACCGAAACCGGAAAGCTGTCGCCGGGCTTCACTCCTTCGGCGTTGTTCGCGAAGGCCGAGCGGGCGAGAACGCCCTCGGATTTGTAGCCGATGTCGAGGAAAACCTGCTCGGCGGAGAGCGAGACGACGGTGCCCTGAAGTTGCTGCTGGCCAGGCGCCGACTTGTGCGAGTGGCTGCTCTCGAATGCCTTGAGCTGGTCGGCGAAGGATTCCTCAGGCTCGGAAGGCTCGGGCGCGGGCACCGGTTCGGGCACAGGCGCGGCGGCCTGTTCCGGCGCGGGCGGCGGCGCGGGCACGGCAGCAGCTTCGGCGGCAGGCTCGGCAACCGGCGCGGCGGCAGGGGCCACAACGGGCTCAGGCGGGATTTCGGGGGCGGGCAGGGATTCTTCCAGAGGTTCGTTTGTCATGGCGGCCTATGATTCCATTCTCCCATGATTCGTTGGGAGATGGGGCGGCCAGGAAGCTGCTAAAATGGCGGCGAGAGTTGGAGGCGGCTATGACAAAGCCAGTTTCGGCAGAATCCGCTCCTGCATTCATCGACGAGAAGATCAAGGAACTTGGGGACTGGCGCGGGAAGACGCTCGCGAAAGTGCGCGAAATCATCCACGAGGCAGACCCTGAGATCGTCGAAGAATGGAAGTGGGCCAAGCCAAAATCGCCGGGGGTTCCCGTCTGGTACCACGACGGCATCGTTGCGACGGGAGAGACATACAAGAGCGTCGTCAAGATGACATTTGCCAAGGGAGCCGCATTGAAGGACCCTTCCGGCCTGTTCAACTCCAGCCTCGACGGGAATGTCAGGCGCGCCATCGACATCCACGAAGGTGACAAAATCAATGAGGCGGCCTTGAAGAGTCTCATCCGCGCCGCTGTGGAGCTCAATATCGAGGGCAAGAGCAAGCCGAAGCTCCGGCCCCGATTACACTAGAAGAGAGATGAAACCTCGCTCTGGCAATGAGATTCGCGACGCTTTTCTGCGCTTTTTCGAGTCGAAGGGGCACCGCCGCGTGCATTCTTCCTCGCTGGTGCCCGCCAACGACCCGACGCTGCTGTTTGCCAACGCCGGCATGAACCAGTTCAAAGACCTCTTTCTGGGTGCGGAAAAGCGCGAGTACAAACGCGCAACCACCTCGCAGAAGTGCGTCCGTGCCGGCGGCAAGCACAACGACCTGGAAAACGTGGGCTTCACCCGCCGCCACCACACCTTCTTCGAGATGCTGGGAAACTTCAGCTTCGGCGACTACTTCAAGCGCGAGGCGATCGCCTTTGCCTGGGAGCTGGTCACCAGTCCCGAGTGGTTCGGAATCTCCAAGGACCGGCTCTATGTGACGATCTTCGAGGGCGCCGACGGCGTACCCCGCGACAACGAGGCCGAGCAGTTCTGGATCGAGGCTGGCGTGCCCAAAGAGCGCATCTTCGAGTACGGCCTCAAGGACAACTTCTGGCAGATGGGCGAAACCGGCCCCTGCGGGCCGTGTTCGGAGATTTTCTACGACATGGGCGTGGAGGCCAGCGAACACGGCTCCGAAGGCCAAAAGAAGGATTTGCCCTTCGGCCAGGACGATGCCCGCTACGTCGAGATCTGGAACCTGGTCTTCATGCAGTTCGACCGCTCGGCGGTGGTGGACCCGGCGACCAAGGCGACCAGCTACAAGCTGACGCCGCTGCCCAAGCCGTCCATCGACACCGGGATGGGCCTCGAGCGCGTGGCCGCCGTGCTGCAAGGCAAAATTTCCAACTTCGAGACGGATCTGTTTGTGCCGCTGATTGTGCGGGCCGCGGAGTTGACCGGGCTTGTCAAGTCCGCCGAAGCCAAGTCCGCCGAAGCCAAGTTGGCCGAGGCCCAAGGCCAAGTGTCAGAGTACGACGCAAATGCATCCGACAAAGGCCCTGTGTCAGGGCACGACTTTAGTCGTGCCGAAAGCGCTCCTGATAAAGATGGGGCTTTAGCCCCTGAGGGAATGAACGCTCTTCTCGGCAACGCGAGCCTGCGCATCATCGCCGACCACGCGCGCGCGGCGACTTTTCTCATCAACGACGGCGTGCTGCCTATCGAACGAAGGCCGCGGCTACGTGCTGCGCAAGATTCTCCGCCGCGGCATTCGGCACGGCCGCCTGCTCGGGCAGGAACAGCCGTTCCTCTATCAGATGGTTTTTGCCGTGCGCGATTTGATGCAGGTCGCATACCCCGAGCTGATCGACTCGGCCGACCGCGTGGCCAAGGTCGTCGAGGCGGAAGAGAAACAGTTTGATCGCGTGCTTGAAGTTGGTGCCAGGGAGCTTAATCAGCAGCTGGAGAAGGCCAAGAAGGACAAATTCGGATGGGATAGCGCCAAGCTTGCTGATTTGGAGTCGGAATTCGGGCCTGATTGCATCGTACGGACCGGGAAAAGCACTGTTTTCGGAGATGGAACCAGCTTTGGGGAGATTGATTGGGCAACAACAAAAGCAATTCTCCAGCGAACCATCCCCGAGGATGCACCAGAACGACAGCATATCGAATTCATTGACCGTAGACCGGCGTTAGAAGGAGATCAGCCTTTCATCTCTACGAGACCTTCGGCCTGCCGTTGGATTTCATGGTCGATGCGGCGCGCGATGCAGGCGTGAACTTCGACGAAGCTGGTTTCGAGGCCGCCCGCGCCGAGGAGCAAGCCCGCGCCCGCGCCAGTTGGAAGGGCGGAAGCCAGAAGTCCGCCAGCCCGGCCTATCGCGAACTGCCGAAGACCGATTTTCTGGGCTACAAACAGCTCACCGCTTCAGGCGCTGAGGTTCTGGCCATCGTCAAGGACGGCGTGGGCGTTCCCGCCGCCAATGCGGGCGATCTGGTCGAAGTCGTGCTGGATCAGACCAGCTTTTACGGCGACTCCGGCGGGCAGACGGGCGATACCGGGCTGTTTCCTCGCCGGACGGGAATACCACCGTCGCCGAGATTAGCGGCTGCGTGCTGCCGGTGCAAGGCGTGCGCGCGCACAAGGCGCTGCTCAAGCAACCGCTGGCCGTCGGCGATCACGTCCGCACCGTCGTCGATGCCGAGCGCCGCAACGCCATCCGCCGCAACCACACCGGCACGCACCTGCTCCACGCGGCGCTGCGCCAGGTTCTGGGCACGCACGTGAAGCAGGCCGGCTCGTCGGTCGATCCCGACGCGGCTGCGCTTCGACTTTTCTCACTTTGCGCAGGTCGCCGACGAGGAGCTGGAAGAGATCGAGACCATCGTCAACCGCGAAGTGCTGGCCAACGCGACGCGTCGAAACCCTGGAAGACGTGCCCATCGACGTGGCCGTGAACGAGTACCACGCCATGGCGCTCTTCGGCGAAAAGTACGGCGACAAGGTGCGCGTGGTCAAGCTCTCGGACGGCTTTTCGACGGAGCTCTGCGGCGGCACGCACACCGCGGCCACGGGCGAGATCGGCCTGATCAAGATTGTCAGCGAGGGGTCGGTTTCTTCCGGCGTGCGCCGGCTGGAGGCGATCAGCGGCTTCGGTTCGCTCGACGCCTTCCGCCAGGACTTCGCCGTGGCGCAGATCGTCGACGCAGCTTGCTCCTCCCTCGACGGAGCAGCCTTCCCGAAGTCCTTCCGCGCCAAGCTCGGCCAGCCAGGAAGACGAGCTGAAGCGCCTGCGCCGCGAGCTGGAAGAGGCGCGCATGAAGTCCGCCGCCGGAGCGCTGGACGAGGCGCTCAGCCGGGCCGTCGAGGTCAAGGGCGTGCGGCTGGTGACGCTGCGGGCCGACTCGCTGGAGCGCGGCCAGTTGCGGACGCTCGTCGACAATCTCAAGCAGAAGCTCGGCGAAGGCGTGGTGGTGCTGGCCTCGGCGCAGCCCGAAGGCAAGGTCGCGCTGATCGCCGGAGTCACGCCGGGACTCACCAAGCGCATTCAGGCGGGCAAGCTGGTGGGCGCGGTGGCCAAGCTGGTCGGCGGCTCGGGCGGCGGCAAGCCGGAGATCGCCGAGGCCGGCGGCAAGGACCAGTCGCAGATCGACGCGGCGCTCCAGGCCGCGCGCGGGGATTGTTGGGGAGTTGATCGTATAGTTTGCGGTTTTCCCAAGTCTCAGAAGCGAGACTTGGGAAAACTGGCAAGAGTGTTCACCCAGGCCGAAGGCGTCCAGCCCCACCGCAGGTGGTTATTTGTTCTCGTCGCCGGTGAGGCGGAAGGTGATGGTGCCCCAGAAGAGTCGGGCGCGCATCTGCACGGGCAGGTGGCGCTCGTCGTCGGTGTACCAGATCCAGATGTCGCCTCGATTTTTGACCACACCTGCGTCGGCCGTCGGATGCACGCGCAGTGTCTTGAAGCTGCCCAGCGGAGTTTTGATCTCTTCGCGGCCCTCCACCTTCATGGTCACGGGCACGGTGCGGGTGGAGTCCAGCACCGGGATTACGAAGTTGTGGCCCAGCTCGATGGGCTGCGAAGCGGCGTAGAAGATGGCCGACAACAGGTCGGTGAGGCAGCCGGAGACGGGCGATTGGGCGTACTTGGCTTTCCCGGTCACCAGGTTCTTTTCGTTCAGGATGGAGTGGTGCTGGTCGTAATCGACGTGGAGCGTCGAACTTACCTGGCGGCGTCCCTCGACGGTCTGCTTGTTGAAGTCGTAGGTGCAGCCGGTTCTGCGGTCAAAGCTCGATTGAAATCGGTCGCTGACGTGGAAGAGCAGGTTGATGGCGCCGATGGTGTCGGCGCTAGCCGTGATGTTTTCCCGGTCGCCCGCCGCCTGGAAGCGCAAGACCGCCGTTCCTGCGGGAAAAACCCGCCAGTCCACCGAATACGTGAGAGTCTGCTTTTGCGGAAAGCTGAAGCCCGGGCGAGGCGGCGCCAGAAGAGGAGCCTGCTGAGCAAAAATCGTGGCGGCCAAGGCAAAGGCGCCAAAAAGAACGGCTGTCGTTGTGCGCATCTTCACCGGTGAATGGGGCTCCTTGTTCGACGAACTTCTGAGCTGAGGTGAATTGGGTTCTGAGCCGTAAAAACCGCTCATTGCGGCAGTTTTACGAATGCGGCGATGAGCGGCCGCAGAAAAAAGAGGCTGCCATACAGCAACACTACCCCTATGCCTGCATTGTACTCGCGGTGCCGCAGGTAGAGGGAAAGCGAAAAGGCGCCGGAGGACTGCGGTGCGGACGAAGAGCGGCCGCCGCTAGATCCGGTTCCGGCCTCCGCGCCGGGAAGTGTGGCCGGAGTCAGCCGGGGAATCAGCCGCGGCACCCGTCGGCAATAGTCGTCGAAGCCGGAGAATGTGGCGCGCAGAAACCGCTCTTCGGAGGCGATCACGGGGACGTAAATCACCGTAAAGCCCAGGGCCAGAAACAGCGCCACCGGCCAACTGAGCAGCGCCAGGGCAAAACCGGCGGCGATCAGCATGGAGCCGAGGTAGAGCGGGTTGCGGGTGTGCGCGTAAGGGCCTGTCACCGTCAGTTCGCGGTTCTTTTTCACATAGCCGGAGGCATAAGCGCGAAGGCCCAGGCCGGGGAGCACCAGCGCCAGGCTCCAGGCCACGGCGGCTGGATGGGGCGCGCGCCGGAGCAATTCAAGGAGAAAAAGCGCCGCCGTAACAAAGCCCAGCGGAACGCGGATGCGCCTGGCCACCTGCTGCCAGCGGGCAATCCAATCGGGCTGCGCGGAGGGAACGGGTTCGGTCATTGATCACTCTCGCGAGAGGGCTTTTTCATGAATTTTCCTGACTGGAGATGGATAAAATCCTGTCCTTGCAAGGAAAAACCGCAGCAACGGAAGATCCGCATCGGTCGAAATCCGGGAATGCGATTCATTGCGGTTGCAGCCCGCTGTTTGCGCTGCCCTGGTCAGGATAAAGCAAGCGATCGGCGGCGCGCAGCACCTCGTCGGGCTGGATGGTTAGCAATCCGGACTCGGGCGCTTCGCGGCGGGTGTGGTCGCGCCGGCTCTGGGAACTGCGCAGCACCTCGAAACGCGTTCCGAAGGGTCCGTTTCGGCTGGGATCGGTGGGGCCGTAGATTCCCACCACCGGCCGGCCGAGCGCGCAGGCCAGATGGAGCGGACCGGTGTCGCCGGCCACGGCCAGGCCAATGCGGCGGGTGATGGCAATGAGCTGATCGAGTGTGCAGACGAGCGGAGTGGCCGCGCCGCCGGTTCTGCGCGCGATCACCTCAGCCAGCGGTTCCTCGCCTGGACCGGCATTGACCAGCACGCGGCAGCCCCGGTCGACGAGCCCTTGGGCCACGGCGGCGTAGCGCTCGACCGGCCAGCGCTTCGCGCCCCAGCCGGCGCCGGGATTGATGAGAACCGCAGGGTGGGGCGTGGACGGAGGCAGGATTTCATCGGCCCAGGCCTCGGCGGCCGGGTCCGCGGGCAGCCAGGGAGCAGTGGGGACGAGCTCATCCCCGGCAATGGACGAGGCCAGCTCCAGATCCTGCTCGATGACGTGTGCGCCGTGCGTGGCCACGCGCTCGGCAAACAGCCAGCGCGCCGCCCGCTCCCGCGGCCGCTCCTCGCCTATCACCCGGAAGCAGCCGGCAAGCCGCGCCACCACCGCCGACCGGACGGCCCCTTGCAGATCGAGCACCGCATCATATTCGCCGGCCCGGAGCGCCATCCGTAAAGCCTTGATTCCATGAATCGTTTCAGAGCTGAAAGGGGCCTTGCGCCAGACCCTGGTGGGGGCAAAATGAAGGCGGTCGATCAGGGGTTGGGCGGGCGGTAACAGGGCGGTGCTTCGCGGGGCTGGCTGCGCATTGATCTCGTCGGTGGCCAGCAAGGCCCGCCAGCGTGGCTCGACCACCCAGTCGATCACCCAGGCTGGATGAGTCTGGCGCAGCGCCGTCACCGCCGGCAGGGCGTGAAGAATATCTCCCATGGCCCCCAGCCGGACCACCAGCAAACGATACTTGGATTGCGTGCGCAAGTTCTGATTTTCTCACAGACGCGGGGGCGAGTTGAACTTGAAAACCTCTGGAAAAGAGAGAATGCGCTCCCGGCCGGGGCCTGCAGATCGAATCTCCTCTTGGTATAGAGGGAAAAGATTCCCTCAGGGGCTAAAGCCCGCGGATTTTGCTGCACTTTGCGGCACGGCTGAAGCCGTGCCCTTTCAAAACCGCTCTACACCAAAGGTGAATTTGCTCTAGGAGCGGGCTGGCCGAGGCGCTTCATCGGACGGCCACCCCGGTCAACCCGCCGGAAACTCGCCGGAAAATGAAACGCCCGCGGGCAGGAATTGCCCGCGGGCTGGATCAATCTCCCTCTTCTATCCTTATTGATGGTTGTTTCCCTCGTAGGCCTGCAAGAGAATCTCCACGGGATGCATCGCGGTGACCGCGGTTCCATGTTCGATCTGCATCTGGCAGGTGGCGCATTCGGTGACCACAAACTGCGGGTCGGAGGCGCGAACACTGGCAAACAGATCCTGTCCGATGGCCATGGAGACGTCATACTTCTCCTCTTTGAAGCCGAACGTGCCGGACATGCCGCAACATCCCGCGTCCAGGTCGTCGATCGATACGCCGGGGACCTGACCCAGCAGGTGATACCACGGGCGTCCGGTTCCTTGCGACTTCTGGTGGCAAGGCGCGTGGTAGGCCAGGTGCACATCGGTCTGCTGGAAATCGGTGTTGAGCTTTCCCTCGTCCGCCTGCATCATGAGCAACTCAGCCAGGTCGAAGGTATTGTCGGCAACCTTGCGCGCCCCTTCGGCCAGCTCTTTGTCTTCAGAGAGGAGGCTGCCGAATCCTGTCTTCAGCATGTGTCCGCAGCTCGAACAGGTGGTGACGATCCGCCGTCCCGCATCCACCTGAGCGGCCAGAGCCTTAATATTGTTGCGCGCCAGCGAGTGCGCCAGTTCCGCCGCGCCGTTGGCAACCGCCGGCACGCCGCAGCACTCGGTTGCGGCCACCTCGGTTCCAAAGCCGTTGCGATCCATTAGGTCGACCACCTTCTCGGCCAGGTCAGGCCGGTTATAGCGGATGAAGCAGCCGGGAAAGAAGACGAATTGCGGCCTTTCCTTGCCGTTTGTCTGGGCCTTCTGCTGGCTCGGCTTGGTGTACGCGGGAAACTTTCGCTTCGGCGTAATCTGAATGAGCTTGGACATCAGAGCTCGCGCCGGCTTCATCGACAGCCCAAAGTTGGAGACCGACGGCACAATGGTCGACAGCTCACCCAACAGGCCGGGACGGGCAAACCACCAGTCGCGCAGCCGGTGCACAGGCGTCTTGACGTGTTGCGCCTTGGCGGCCGCGATCATCTCGGAGACGGGAACCTGATTGGGGCACACAACATCGCAACGGTGACACCCCAGGCAGTATTCCACCCACTTCGAATCCGTATGAATGCCTTCACGGCGCAACCGCTCCATCTCCGGGCCCAGCTGTTTGGGGCCGGGATACTGCGGATGGACGCTGAGCACCGGACAAACGGTGTTGCATATGGAACATTTCAAACAGCTATCGATTGCAAAGTCATCTGCCCGCATAGCATCCCCTTGTAGCCGCCGCGAGAGTTCCCGCGCGGTAGCCGGTAAGAATTTCCATCGCCTCTCCGCTGTTGCCGGAGCCGCTGTCCAAAAGCGCGCCGGCGACGAAGAGATTCTGCGCCATCGCCGAACCGGCCGCGGTAAGCGGGCGCATCTGCTGATCGCGGCCCGCGCATTGCCCGCCGAGAAGGCCGACGGAGTGCTCACCCGAGGCCAGCACCACGCTCTCGCCGCGCAGAATCATCGGGTGGCCCGGACTTGCAACCTGCAGCCGGATCGGTGAATCTTCGTGAATCTCGATTTGTTCCACCGGGTATCCGCGGAAAAACTCCACGCCCGCCTTGCGCAGGTAACCCTCCAGGCGCTGCGATAGACGCAGGCTGGGAATGGAGGGAGGCAAAGTCGGCAGTTCGCCGATCGCACAGCCGACTTCCCGTTCGAATTCGGCAATCTGCTGTTCGGAGCTGCTCATCCCCAGCAGGCCCGGCAAAAGGATGTACTGAGCTCCGGAAGCGGCCTTCTTCAATGCGGACGCGAATTCAGCGCGGAAGGAGGAGTCGCGATCGAAGCACTTGGCAACGCGCACGGAGGAAACCGGAATTCCGAAATCGCGCGTGAAGGAGATTTGCTGAGCGGTATAAATGCAACTGGAACCGATCCGGCGCGCGTTCTCGTTGAGCCGGTCGGCCATGAAGTTTTCATCGAAGGTGGTCAGCCCGTGAATGCCGACAACCGCGGCCACGGCTCCCTCGCGCGGCGCGGCTTGCCACAGGGCGCGGGGCGCCAGTGCTACACGCTGAAAGTCGCCAAGAAGAGTGGGCAGCCAGCGCCCGTCCGCGGCATCTTCCTCCAGCGGACAACCTGCCAGGCGGGCCATCTCGCGATAGAACGCAATCGCCTCGCTCAATTCGTGCGCTTGGCCGGCTTCCACAAGCTCGTGCGTCTTCACCGAGCTGGTTCCCAGCACAAAGGATCCCGGCCCGGTGGCAACCAGCGCCACCTTCAGGTTCTGATGGGCGGCCGCTCCGGCGGCGGTAAAACCGGCGATTCCGGCGCCGACAACAACGACATCGTAACGATTACTTTCCATCTTGCTCTCCGGAATGTGCGCAGACTTCGACATCCGCGCCGTAAAGGTCGCGGCTCAGACTGAGCTGTTCAAGCTGCTTCCCCTGTTGAATGAACGACTGCCCCTTCCAGCGCTCATGAATATAGGCGGAAAATTCCGTGGCAGCCTCGGAAGCCGACCAGTGGTTCGTCTGAAAACCTGCCAGCATGGCCTTGTATCCGCAGAAGGTTCCCTGGCAGGGGCCGTAGCCCAGGCGGGTCCGCCGGCCAATGTCGGCGATGGTTTGCGTGGGAAGCGGATTGGAGTTGCCGAGAACGTATTCCAGTTCGCCGCGCGTGACCATCTCGCACTCGCAGACAATCTCCGCCAGTTCGGGCCGCGCCTCGATGGCATCGAGCACCTGGTTGACCCTGGGGCCAAGGCGGGTCTCGATCCTATCCGTCACGGCTTGCGGCAAGGAATGAAGGCTGCGCTGGTGCGTCTTTTGATCGACGGCCGGCCGCAGCGGCACCTTGTCGGTGGTGCATTCGGCGTGGACGCCGAGTTTTTTCGCCACGCAGTCGCAGGTTACCGCCGCCATGAGCCGATACGTGGTGAGTTTGCCGCCGACAATCGAGATGAAACCGCCCAGGCCGTCCTGCTCCTCGTGATCGAGCAGGGCATAACCGCGGCTGATTTCGCGGCCTCCCGCGCTCCCCTTTGCCTTGGGGACGTAAAGCGGCCGCACACCGCAGAAGATGCGCATCAGGCGCGACTCTCTCAGTCCGGGAATGAGTTCATCGCCGAGTTCCATCAGATGATCGATTTCCTCGGGAGAAGTGGTCAACCCCTCGGGGCCGGGCATCTGAATCGAACTTGTGCCGAGGATGCACACCGGTCCCGCGGGCACCAGGAGGTCGGCATCGCCGGGTTTGCGGCAACGGTTGATGATCCTTGTGTTCAGCCGGTGGTTGAGCACCAGAAGGCTGCCCTTGTCGCAGCGCACCGGGACTTCAAGGCCGGCCAGCTCGGCAACGCTCTGCGCCCAGCCTCCCGAAGCGTTGATGATGATCTCGCAGGAGATTTCGTGCTCTTCGCCGGTTCGCGTGTTGCGATAATGCACCCCGCGCGCGCGTCCATTCGAGATGTCGATCGAAGTTACCTTGCTATACGTGTGGAAGCGCGCGCCGCGCCCTACGGCGGCCTCCAGGTTGGCCAGCACCAGGCGAAAAACATCGACGTGCCCGTCCTCGGAGGTGAACGCGCCCAGAATGTCCTTGCCTACGTTCGGTTCGAGCGCGCGTGTTTCCTCGGCGCTCAGGCGCTTGCTGCCTAGGCCGATGGTCTCCGCGGCGCTCCACCACTTTTCAAAATAGGTTGGATCGTCCTGAGCGCACTGCACGAAGAGTCCCCCGACAGCCTCCACGCAATGCGGCGCAATGGCCTTGATGATGCGGTTTTCAGAGACGCATTCACGAGCAGCTTCAGCGTCTTTGACAACGTATCGCCCGCCGGAATGGAGCAAACCGTGACAGCGCCCGGTGGCTCCATTGGCGATGTCGCCCTGCTCCAGCAACGTGGCGGAGATGCCCCGCAAACTCAGATCCCAGAGAATGCCCGCGCCCGTTGCGCCTCCACCGATAATGACAACTTGAGTTGACTCCATGCTCTTCCTTTCGCGCCTGATGCGGGCCACTCCATGGCCCGGCACACAACGGCGCCCACGCCCCTCGGCTCCAAGTGCCGATCCATACGCACCGGCCTAACAAGATTTGCGGGAGAAGAAAAGAGGAATGCCAGCGATGAGCGCCCTGCCGCAACTTCCCGGCCGGCCCATGTTCCAGTGTCACGGTGGGTTCGCTTGCCGGCCGCTTTCAGATCCGGCCAGACAAGACAGTAAAAAGGAATCCAACGCGGCACAGCAACATGAATCCATGTTGGCAAGCCGTCAACGAGCGCCAAAAGTCGCATCTGTACAGATAACCGGAATCCTGGAAGCTTTGCAGCAGGAAGGATTCTTAAACCTCGACCAGGGCGTTCAAAATACCATGACAAGGCTCGCACCGCTGACGCTCTGAATCCAAAACCCGTTTCTGGCTCAGAGAATTGATCCTGACTTCTTCAGCAGCATTCAGTCACCCGTTCGCGCTTTCTCAGACACTCTTCACGAAACGGCTCGGACTAAAAAGCAACTAAGTATCTCGCCTGCAAATAACGATTGTCAACCGTCATTTTCTGAAGCGCCGAATAGCCTTGAAAAACCAGCCGGCGACAAGGCTGAAGATCTCGCTCACAGGCGCATATCGAGGATGCTGTTCTGACGTCAGCGGCTTTGCCATGGAGTGGCGCGGAGCAGGAAACCCGGAGCTGAGAATCAGACCGGGCCGCGGTCGCGCTCCCGGCGCCGACCATCCTGAGATGCCCGCCTGGGCGAAAGTCCGGGAATCATTTCCCTTGCTGTCGGCCAACTCTATCTATATGATTGTGTTTAATCTTGGAAGAGAATAAGGGAAGAGCTTTGATCCGGATGCGATTCCTGGCGTGTCTGAACGGCCTTCTTCAAGTTCGCTTGCAGAGTGGTGTTTCCTAATTCGAAGGCCGAGGGAGAGCGAAACAATCTTCATGCAGGAACAGCTGATACCGTTACGGGTTTTCCTGCAGGGAACACCCATCATCCCCGCGGTCCGCAAGTTCGAACATGTGGATCAGGCAGCAGCCGCGCACGGCAAGATGATCTATTTCCTTACGGGCGATCCGGAAAACTGCGAGCCGATGATTCAGAAGATTCTGGCGGTCGGCAAACTGGCCATCGTCAATCTGGATTTACTCAATGGCTTCTCGCGCGACAGGTATGCCGTGAATTACCTGAAGCGCTGTGGCGCCAGCGGGATCATCTCCACGCATCTGGACCCGTTGCGCCACGCCCATGAGATCGGCCTTTATGTGATCCAGCGGACTTTTCTGCTGGATAGCGGCTCGATGGACACCATCACCAACCAGTTGAGAAATTCGCCCGTCGATGCGCTGGAGGCGCTGCCTGCCATGGCGGCGCCCAAACTGCTCGAAGTCGTTCGGGCCAGTTCAGCCGATATTCCGGTCGTGGGCGGCGGGTTGCTCCGCTCCATGAAGGAAGTAGAGGAACTGCTCTCGCAGGGGCTCAGCGCGGTATCGATCAGCAATCCCCAGATGTGGATTCATTAAGGGGCCGCGATAAGGGCGTCCTCCAGCGGCTCAAGAATTATAGACCGGTTTTCTTCCACTTCAAGCCGGTAATTCCTTGCCGGGAACCATCTTAATCAACCCGATAACGGCGTTTAGACTGGCGTGCTCAGGCCGGCGGCAGACACCTGTCTGACAGGCCTGAAGCACCGGAATAATTTTAAAAATCCCCTTGCTTTTTTTCACGCACAGTGTTTATGATTAGGCGTTTTTCGGCGCAGAGATTAAGAGAGCCCGACTGTTTGGATGCATGAGTGTGTCCCCTTCAAGGGGGGCTCTGAAATGTGCCTGGACCGTTTGGCTCTTTTTTGACTTAAACAGAAACTCATGATTTGTAACCCTGTCATGATTTGTAACCCTGGAGGAGACCACGAATGAGATCTTCAATGAAACTCAGCTTTAACCCGCGTCACTGGAATGCGGGGATCCTGGCAATTGTCGGACTGGCGGTCGCACTGTTCTTGTGCCCGCGCGCCGTCTTTGGCCTCACCGGAGCGGACCCTGCCACGACCGCAGCTCCCACGGCGACCGCGACAGCGACTCCCGCGGCTGAAGCGCCTTCGCCGGCCGCAGCCGTACCGACATTTACCACCCAGGCCCACATGCTCAACTGGGGACCGGGACGCGACAAGCTGGCCGAGAAGGGCTTCAGCTTTGACTTCTTCTATATCACCGATGTGCTTGCCGATCCGGCCAATCCGACCAGGACCGATCGCAGGGTTGCCGACTGGCAGCGTCTCCGCGGCACCATCAACGTGGACTTTGGAAAGTTCAGCTCGTTGAAGGGTCTGTCTCTCTGGTCGACCGGCCTGTGGCAGAACGGCACGAACATGGGCGGCGTCATCGGCAGCATTTCCAACCCGAGCGGCATCGTCAGCTCCCATCAGTTCCGCCTGGATTCCATCACCCTGACGCAGAAGTTCCTGCAGAACAAGGTTTCGATCGAAGCCGGCATCTTTGCCGCCCGCGACCGTTACGCTCTGCAGCCTTACGGTGGCGCATTTGTCATGGAGCCGTTGGATTACGACTTCGGCAACCTGGGCATCGCTCGTCCCTCCTACGATCCTGAATCCTCTCCCGCGGTCAACCTGAAGATCACCCCCAACAAGTACTTTGCTGTCGAGTCCGGCTACTTCCTGCCGCCCGACGACGGCGAACAGCATGATTATCCGACCGGTTGGAAGCCCGAGAGCGGCTCTCACGGCGGCACCTGGGATACGGCGGTGTTCTACAACACCTTCGTGAACCACACCCCAGAGCAGAAGAATTATCAGGGCCAGATCCAGGTCGGCTTCATCTATAACGGAAGCAAAGCGGGAAGCTGCTCTGGACTTGACCGGCTGCAGCGGTTTCGTCGATTACAGCAAGACTGCCGACTACTACAACACCTTTGAAGGTGGAGGCGTCCACCAGGCGGCTTACGCCAAGAACGCCCAGGGCGTCGAGCTTCGATGGTGGCACCTTTATCGACGGCATGGTGTATGTGGATCACAACTCCGATATCTATGCCATGGTCAACCAGCCCGTTTATCGCGTAACCGCGGGCAGCAATCGTGGGTTGGATGTGCTGTTCGGCGTGAACATGGATACGAAACAGGCAGAGGCAGAAGTGCCGACGGAATTTGTCGCCGGTGCGGTCTTCAATGGTCCGATTTCCTGCCGTCCCACCGACACCTTGGCCTTCGGTATGACCTATGCCAAGATCGGCAGCGACTTCAACAATTTCCAGACTGCGTACTACGGCCCGGGCTACACGCTGAACGACGAGAAGCAGTTCGAAGTCAACTACGACCTGCACGTCTTCCCGTGGATGCAGTTCCAGCCCGTCTACCAGCATTATTCCGATGTAGGCGGCAGCAACAAGTCCGCTACCGTTGCCGGCATGCGCGTGTTTGTTGACTTTTAAGGCGCAGCAGACAATTGAAACATAAGGTGCACACGAGGAGAGGTTGATGAAAAGCCGTACCGACGCACTTCAGTCAATCCGGAATCACCAATTTGATGTGTGCGTCATTGGGGGAGGAGCAACAGGAACCGGCAGCGCGCTGGATTCCCAGTTGCGGGGGAAATCAACCCTCCTTCTGGAAGGAGCGGACTTTGTTTCGCACACCTCCAGTAAATCCACCAAGCTGGTACATGGAGGAGTACGGTACCTGCAACAGGCCGTGGCCGATTTTGACCTCGGCCAGTTCAAGATGGTGCGCAAGGCGCTGCATGAACGCATTCATATGCTTCGTGCAGCGCCCTTCCTGGCGCATCCGCTGGAACTGCTGGTGCCGTGCTTCAGCTTTTATGAGATGGTCTATTTCGCAATCGGCATGAAAATGTACGATGTGATTTCCGGAAAGGCCCGTCTCTTTCCTACCCGCATTCTTTCCAAAGCTCAGGCCATGCAACGGCTGCCCGGGTTGCGTAGCGACAAGATCGTCGGAGCCGTATCCTACGCTGACGGTCAGTTCGACGACGCCCGCTATGGCGTTACCCTGGCGCAAACCTTCGCGCAGCATGGCGGAGAGCTTCTCAACTACGCAAAGGTGGTGGGGTTCGGCCGCGATGCAGCCGGAAAACTCGCCTCTGCCGAAGTTGTGGACCAGATTTCCGGCGAGCATTTCACCGTCAACGCGCGGGCCTTTGTCAATTGCACAGGCCCTCACGCGGACGAGATCCGGCTCATGGCGAATAAGGACATCGTTCGGCGTCTGCGCCTGAGCAAGGGAATACATATTCTCCTCCCGGTAGGGCCGATGGGCAGTGACGCGGCTCTGCTGATTCCCAAAACCGAGGATGGAAGGGTTATCTTTGCGATTCCGTGGCTCGGCAGCCTCCTGGTTGGAACAACCGATGATGAGATCGATTCTGACGCGGGGCTGGCTGCCAACGAAAAGGAGATTGCGTATCTGCTCGAGTACACCAACCGGTACTTGAACACCGCATACACCCTTGCGGATGTGCAGGCTGCTTTTGCCGGAGCGCGTCCGTTGGTGGCATCCAAAGACGCAGTGAATACCAAAAAGCTGATTCGCGACCATGAAGTTGAAGTCGACGAGCAAAGCGGCTTGGTGAGTATTCTCGGCGGCAAGTGGACCACGCACCGGGCCATGGCTGAAGACGGGGTCAATCATGCGATGAACGTGCTGGGAGACCAGCAGGCGCATTGCAAGACGCTCGATTTTCTGCTCGCTGGCGCAAAGGATTTCCACCCCGGTTACTGGCGCGAACTGTCTGAGCGGTACTCGCTGTCTGCGGAGACTGCCCAGCACCTCGCGGAGAAGTTCGGCACGGCGGCGCCTCAGGTTCTCGAGGTGGCGGCAAGCCAGCCCGAACTTCGCCAGCCGCTCTATCCAGGAAGTGCGGCACTTGCTGGTGAAGTTGTATATTGCGTGCGTGAAGAGATGGCTCAGTCTATAGAAGACATCCTCGCGCGACGTGTCGGCATTCAATTCCATAGTTGGAAAAACGCAATCGCCGCCGCGCCTGTTGTGGGCCGGCTGCTCGGCAAAGAACTTGGCTGGAACGAGTCGCAGACGACAGAGGCCATCACTACCTATGTCGAGTCGATTCATCGCTTGTCCGAGACCGCTGGACAGCTATCCCGCGTGTAAGAAACTCCGGCTCAATAGCCGGACCAACGTCTGGAAAATCCAGAGAGGGGACACCAGTTATGGCAGATTATGTTGGAGCAATTGATCAGGGGACGACTAGCTCCCGCTTTATCGTGTTCGACAAGACAGGCCGCATCGTCAGCGTTGCGCAAAAAGAGCATGAGCAGATCTTCCCGAAGCCCGGCTGGGTTGAGCATGATCCGGCTGAGATCGCACGGCGCGTGGAAGAAGTCATCACCGAAGCTATGGAAGCCAAGGGCCTGCGGCCATCAGACCTGGCAGCCATCGGCATCACCAACCAGCGCGAGACCACGGTAGTTTGGAGCAAGAAGACGGGCAAGGCTGTCTATAACGCCATTGTTTGGCAGGATACGCGCGTTGCGGATACGGTCCAGGAGTTCACGGCGAACGGCGGCCAGGATCGCTATAGGGCCAAGACCGGTCTTCCTCTGGCGACTTATTTCAGCGGTCTCAAGATCCGCTGGATTCTGAACAATGTTCCGGGCGCGCGCGAAGCTGCTGAAGCCGGCGAGCTGATCTTCGGAAACATCGACACATTCTGTATCTGGAATGTGACCGGCGGCGTCAACGGCGGCGTGCATGTGACCGACGTGACCAACGCCAGCCGTACCCAGCTGATGAATCTGGCGACTCTCCAATGGGACGACGAGATCCTGAAGGAATTCGGGATTCCGAAGCACATGCTTCCCAAGATCGTCTCCAGCTCCGAAGTGTACGGCAAGGCTACGATCGCTGCGGTCAAGGGCGTTCCGGTTGCCGGTGATCTTGGCGACCAGCAGGCTGCTCTCTTTGGGCAGGCGTGCCTCAAGCCGGGCGAAGCGAAGAACACTTATGGAACCGGCTGCTTCATGCTCATGAACACCGGGGAAAAGGCTGTTCCCTCGACCAGCGGACTGCTGACCACGCTGGCCTACAAGATCGGCGACAAGCCGGCCGTCTATGCTCTGGAGGGCTCGGTTGCAATCACCGGCGCTCTGGTGCAGTGGCTGCGCGACAATCTGAACATGGTCGCGAAGAGCTCTGATGTCGAGACTCTGGCTCTCACCGTGACTGACAACGGCGGCGCGTATTTCGTGCCCGCATTCTCGGGCCTTTATGCGCCTTACTGGAAGGACAGCGCGCGCGGCGCAATCGTTGGCCTGACGCGCTATGTCAACAAGGGCCACATCGCGCGTGCAGTTCTGGAAGCAACCGCTTTCCAGGTAGCCGAAGTGGTGGATGCGATGCAGAAGGACTCCGGTATCAAGCTGGACAATCTGCGCACCGATGGCGGCATGGTCGTCAATCAGACGCTGATGCAGTTCCAGGCTGACATTCTCCAACGGCCGGTGATCCGTCCGGTTGTGCTCGAAACGACGGCTCTTGGCGCGGCCTATGCTGCCGGTCTCGCGGTCGGCTACTTCAAGGACACGGATGACATTATCGCCAACTGGGCAGAGGACTATCGTTGGAAGCCGACGATGGACGCTGCCAAGCGCGAAAGCCTCTATCACTTCTGGAAGAAGGCTGTCACGCGTACCTTTGATTGGGCTGAGTAGCCAGCGGCGCCATGGTCCCGCTTTTGCGGGAGGCCAATGGACGTATCAACCTGCGCCCGGAGAAATCCGGGCGCACAAACAAAAAGAAGAAAATCAAGGAGATTCCCGATGCACGGTGTAGTTTTCGGCGAGTTTATGGGCACACTGGTACTGATCCTGTTCGGTGACGGTACTGTCGCGAACGTTCTTCTCAAGGACTCAAAAGGTTCCGCGTTGACGGGGGGCAGCAACATGACCGCACCCTGGGTGATCATCGTCCTGGGGTGGGCCTTCGCGGTCACCTTGGGGATCACCACAGCCCTCGCGTGTGGCAGTCCTTTTGCGTTTATCAACCCCGCGGTTGCACTCACGGTGTGCATCCTTCACCCGGCCAACTGGCCGATCTTTCTTCCTTGCGCATTAGCTGAGATCGCCGGGGCCTTCGTGGGCGCCGTTCTGGTCTACCTGACCTTCCTGCTTCACTGGAAAGACAGCGACCCGACCCTTCAGCTGTGCGTGTTCTCCACCTTCCCGCAGATCCGGAATTTTGGCGCGAACGTCCTGACGGAAATCATCGCCACCATCGCACTGATCGTGGTGGGCATCGGGTTCGGCGCCAAGGGGATGACGGGAGTCATGACGGGATTTGGCCCCTTCCTCTGGGGTCTGTTGATTTTGACCATCGGCTGCTCTCTCGGCGGTCCTACTGGATACTCGATGAACCCGGCCCGCGATTTCGGTCCGCGTCTGGCCCATCTGGTTCTGCCGATTCCGAACAAGCGCGATTCCGATTGGGGTTATGCGCTGCCCCCAGTCATTGGTCCCCTCATCGGTGCTTGCATCGCTGCTGGCATCATCATGTTCCTGGGCTGGTAGTCATCTCACCTGAAGGCTGGCCGCGGTATCCGAGTACCGGACTGCGGTGGCCAGCCTTCGGCCGATCAAGTCTATTTTCGAGTCTCTGCCGACCCTCCGGCGGCGAGAGGGGTTGCCTGAACGGAACTCCGTCTTCGCGACCGGAGGATAGGTTTGCCAGCCGCTGCAACATTCTTTTCGGGTTGCCAGGCTAAACGTCTTCCGTTCGTTTTGATTTGGCGCAGAGCGTCAATCGAAACCCGGAACGCGGAAAAAGTCGATACCGCTGGCTCTCAGGGGGCGTACGAAGGCTGCGAGTCATTTCCAGGACTCCTGCGTTCTGCTCCTTCTGCCGGTGAGGCGGTAAGGGTCGCTCTGTGCAATCCAGTCAAAAACGGTTTAGCTCTAAACAGCGGTGCTTTTCGGAGTTCCGCCATGTTTTCCTGGAGGATCCGATGGAAAATCTCATCAATCTACCAGAAAGTGTGGTTCGCGAGGAGTTGGGAGAAACTCGATGGTCTCTTGCCGATAGCCTGCGCGTTCTGTTGTATTCCGTCGTTTGCGGCCTAGTCTGCGCTGCGACTGCAACTTCTCCGGTTGCCGCGCAGTCCGTGCCCGTCCCTCAAGCTACCTATGTTCCGGTCACCGCGAGCTCTTATCCCTTCGGGGCGGCGAATCATCTCAATGTCCCCGAGGATCTGAAGCGCGTGGGCTATGCCGAAGACGAATATTTCGTCAGCGGGACCGCCAACGTCTATGACTGGACCCCGCCGAATCCCGCCACCGTGCGCACGGCAAACGCGCCGTATACCACGCGTATGCTGATCCGGCGGCCGATCGACCCTCGGCGTTTCAGCGGAAATGTCATCATCGAAATTCTGAACGCCACCAATCTTGTCGACTTTGAGATCGGTTGGGCTCTCTCCAAGGAGCAGATCGTGCAGAACGGCGACGTCTGGATTGGTTTCACCAGCAAGCCTGTGACGGCCGCCGCGCTAGAGCACTTCAATCCTACGCGCTATGCGCCTCTGAACTGGGCCAATCCGCTCCCGGTGACCGATCCCCAGAACTGCACCACTCTTTCGACGATCATTGCCGGGGACAGTTCCCGCACGACCGAGAACGGCCTGCTCTGGGACATCTTCAGCCAGATCGCGGCCCTTGCCAGAAGCGATGCCCGCGACAACCCTCTTCGCAACTACAACGTCAGGCGGGTTTACGGTTACGGCTATTCGCAGTCGGGCTTCGACTTGCAGACGTACATCGATGCGGTGCACCCGCTCGCAAAGCAGCGAGATGGCAAGTATATGTTCGATGGGTTTCTTGATGTTGCCGGTTTCAACACTCCGGCGCCCATCAACCAGTGCTCGCCTGCTCCCGCGGGTACCGGGGCTGCTCAAATCCACAATGCCGGCGTGCCTGTGATCCGCATGGCAACCAACAGCGAGGATGTGCTGGCCAGCGTGCAGGCAGGGCGTCGCGCGGACAGTAACCAGTATCCCGATCAATTCCGCGAGTATGAGTTGGCGAGTGCGGCCCATGCCACACCCAATGAGCTTGACTTCGGACCGGCCTACGCGGATATTCTTGCAGCCGGAGCACCCATGCCTCCGCTGACCTGCGGCTTCGGTCCACGCAGTCCTTATCCGAGTGGATTTCTGCAGAATGCGGCGCTGGCAAATCTGGAAGCCTGGGTAAGCACCGGTGTTGCCCCGCCTCCGGGGCTGCTGCTGAACTACGGTCAGAATGATGTTCAAACGCTGGATGAATATGGAAATGCCACTGGAGGCGTGCGCACTCCGTATGTCGATGTTCCAACAGCGCAGTGGTTCGTTGGAAGCCCTAGCACCACATCCTCGCTTTGCTTCCTGCTCGGGTATGTGCAGCCGTTCGACGAGACGCAGTTGGAGGCGCTTTATGGCGATCATGAAGCTTATGTCAAGCAAGTGGTTGAAGACACTCAGCGTCTGGTCGCGCAGCGCTATCTCACGTTCGCAGATGGGCAGTATGTGATTCGTCATGCCCAGCAATCCAGTGTTCCGGCGGCGGCAGATATACCATCCGACTTACCGGATGACCTCTACTGGCGCTGATTTTACGACGATGGCGAACTGGAAGACATTCCGGGTTCGCCATCGCCCAACCCCAAATTGACACACTGCAGCGGCGCTCTTCGGAGTTCCGCTTTGTTTTCCCGGAGAATCCAATGAAAAAGCTCATCAATGTACCAGAGAATGTGGTTCGCGAAGAGTTGGAAGGAATTCAGTTGGCTCATGGCGATCGTGTGCGCGTGAGCCTCGATCCTTTTTACATTGTGCGCAAGGATGCGCCGGTCAAGGGAAAGGTCGCCCTGGTGTCAGGCGGCGGCAGCGGCCACGAGCCGATGCACGGAGGGTTCGTCGGACTTGGAATGCTGGACGCGGCGTGTCCGGGCCATGTCTTCACCAGCCCCACACCCGATCAGATGTACGAAGCCAGCAAAGCTGCACATTCTGGGGCGGGCGTTCTGCAGATCGTGAAGAACTACACCGGCGACATCATGAACTTCGACCTTTCCGCTGAGATGCTGCGGGGCGACGGAATCGAAGTTGCCAGCGTGCTCACGGATGACGATGTGGCGGTGCAGGACAGCCTGTATACGGCCGGCCGGCGCGGAGTGGGCCTTACGGTTCTGATGGAGAAGCTGCTGGGAGCAGCGGCGGAAAAGGGCGCAAGTCTGGCCGATCTGAAGGCTCTTGGGGACAGCATTCGGGCGACCGGGCGCAGCATGGGCATGGCGCTGACGGCCTGCACCGTGCCGCACGCCGGCAAACCGTCGTTCGAGCTGGGAGAAAACGAGATGGAAATCGGCATCGGCATTCATGGCGAGCCTGGCCGCAAGCGCATGGCCCTGGCGTCCGCCGACGAGATTACCGAGATGCTGATGGAGCCGATCCTCTCCGACCTGCCCTTCAAGAGCGGCGAAAAGGTGATTCTGTTCGTGAACGGCATGGGCGGAACGCCGCTTATCGAGCTGTATATCGTTTATCGCAAGGCGGCGGAGATCGCGGCCAAGCACGGTATCCAGATTGTTCGCAACCTGGTGGGCAGCTACATCACCAGCCTGGAGATGGCCGGGACATCGATCACCGTGCTGCGCGCGGATGACAAGCTGGTCAGCCTGTGGGATGCTCCGGTGAACACGCCGGGGCTGCGTTGGGGCATCTAAGGCATATCCTGAATGAGTGTGGAGCCGCCAGGCGGGTTCCGGGTGGATGTTTTTTGCGTTACCATCCACCCGGCGCCTGCGGTCTTCGCCGACACCCATTCGGCCAATGCCGAGTCGAGACAGGAAAGAAGGAAAATGGAACTGTTCAAGCTGGAGCAGGCGCGGGCGTGGATTCTCGCCTCCGCCGTTGCGATCGAAAAGAATGCTACCTTGCTTTCCGATCTGGATGCAGCGATCGGAGATGGCGATCATGGCGCGAACATGTCGCGCGGATTCACGGCGATCACCAAGAAGCTGGAGACGACCTCTCCGGCAGATATGAGCGCACTGTTCAAGAGCGTCGGGATGACCCTGCTGTCGAGCGTTGGCGGCGCGGCCGGACCCCTGTACGGAGGATTTTTCCTGGAATTGGGGAAACAGACTGCCGGAAAGCAGGAACTGGATGCGGCGGGACTGGCTGCCATCCTCGAAGCCGGGCTGGGGGACGTCCAGCGGCGGGGCAAGGCGCAGTTGGGCGATAAGACGATGGTCGATGCGCTCACCCCGGCAGTGGCCGCGATGAAGGCCGCCGGAAGCGATATTGCGGTGGCAGCCCGCGCCGCGGCCACGACGGCTCGCGATGCGGCAGAAAAGACGACGCCGCTGCTTGCGCTCAAGGGCCGCGCCAGCTATCTGGGCGAGCGCAGCATCGGGCACCAGGATCCGGGCGCAACCTCCACAGCGCTTTTATTGGAGTCCTTAGCCGCCGTAAGCGAGCAGGGGTAAAGCCGCTGAAGCGGGCATAAATCATGATTGGAATCGTACTGGTTTCTCATAGCAAGAAGCTGGCGACGGCGCTTCGGGAGCTGGTCCTGCAGATGGTAGGACCGGATTTCCCGATCGCTGTGGCCGCCGGAGTGGGCGAGGATCACGAAGAACTCGGAACCGATGCGGTGCACATCGCGGAAGTTCTGCAGCCGTTCCTGGACGGAGATGGCGCGCTGGTTCTCATGGACCTGGGCAGTGCGGTTCTGAGTGCGCAGACGGCGCTCGAGCTGCTGGACACTTCGGTCGTCGCGGACCCTGCCACCAAACTGCGTTTGTGCCCCGCGCCGATTGTGGAAGCGGCCATCGCGGCGGCGGTGCAGGCCAGTACCGGCGCAGCTCTGGAGGACATTGTCCGTGAAGCGAAGATGGCGCTGGCTCCCAAGCAGGCGCAACTGGGAGCCGAGGAGCCGGTCGTGCAAACCGCGTCCGTCCCGGCGGCCGATTCCGCCCCGCCGTCTGAAAAGCTGGTGGAATTCGATGTGGTAATCGAGAATCCACATGGCCTCCACGCGCGTCCCGCAGCCACCCTGGTCCAGTCCGTCAGCCGTTTCCAGTCGGACGTTCAACTGACCAATCAGACGAGCCGGAAAGGGCCGTCTTCGGGGCGCAGTTTATCGAGCGTCAGCCTGCTCCAGGCCCGCCGGGGCGACAGCATTCGTTTCAGCGTGCGCGGCAGCGATGCCGACGAGGCATCCGCGAAGCTGAAACAACTGGCCGCGGCGCGTTTTGGCGAGGCGGCGGAAGCGGAAACGCCGGCGACGGCATTGCCCGTTGCCAAAGCCGTCGCGGAGGGCGTCTCGGGCGGCGTTGGCGCTTCGGAGGGGATCGCGATTGGCCGGGTGCTGGCGATGGACGCCGCGCTGCCCATGCCGGAAGAGGGAGAGCCGGGCACGCCGGCCGAAGAGCTGGAGCGGATGAGCAAGGCCCTGGCGCAGGTTGGGGAACATCTGAAGAGCGAAGCCTCTCGGCGAAGCGGAGCCGCGGAGGGTGCGGCCGCGGAGATTTTCGCAGCCCAGGCGCTGATTCTGACCGACCCGGTCTTCCTGGACGCGGTGCACGCGAGGATTTCTGGCGATAAGGTTTCCGCCGCCCGCGCGTGGCGAGTGCAGAGCGAGAAGCTGGCCGCATCGTGGGCCGGCATGGAGGACGAATACCTCCGCGCCCGCGCCGCCGATGTGCGCGACATTGCAACCCGGGTTTTGCGCGCCCTGCTGGACGACCATCAAACAGCAAAGATTCAGCCTGATCCCCCGGCCATTCTTCTGACCACGGAGTTGCTGCCCAGCGAGGCGATCGCCTGCGATCCAAAACATGTGCTGGGGGTGGTGGCCACGGCGGGAAGCGCCACGGCGCACGCGGCGATTCTGATGCGCACGCTGGGGATTCCCATGGTGGTGGGGGCGAGCGGCATCGCCGACGCCGCGCTCGGAGCCGATGCGGTGGTGGCCATTGACGGCTCGACGGGCGAGGTGTGGATCGACCCGCCGGAGCCGCAGCTGGCCGTGATTCGCGGCCGCCAGCAGGCCTTGCTGCAGCACCGAGCGGCTCTCGAAGGCGCCAAGCGCGAGCCCGCGATCACCCGCGACCACCAACGCATCGAGATTCTGGCCAACGTGGGCAACACCGCCGACGCCATCCAGGCCATGGAGAACGGGGCCGAAGGCGTGGGGCTGCTGCGCACGGAGTTCGTTTACCTGGCGAACAAGGAGATGCCCAGCGAAGATCAACAAACGGCCTCGCTGGCGGCGGTGCTGAAGGAGCTGGGCCCTGGGCCGGTGGTGATTCGCACGCCGGATGTGGGCGCGGACAAGCCGCTGGCGTATTTGGAGGCAGCCGAAGAGCACAATCCATTTCTGGGCGTGCGCGGGCTGCGCCTGTCCTTCCGCTATCCGGAGTTCTTCCGTTCGAATCTGAAGGCGATCCTGCGGGCGGGCGTGGCGCACGACGTGTGGATCATGTTCCCCATGGTGACCAGTCCGGAAGAGATGCGCCAGGCGCGGGGATTTGCCGAAGAGGCTCATGCGGCGCTCGCTCGCGCGGGCGTCGAGCATCGCTGGCCGGTCAAGCTGGGGATGATGGTCGAGGTTCCGGCGGCGGCGGTGCTGGCCAGGCGTTTTGCCGAGCTGGCAGATTTTTTCAGCATCGGCACCAACGACCTGACGCAGTATGTGATGGCCACCGAGCGCGGCAATGCGGATCTGGACTCCTTGCAGGACACCGCGCATCCGGCCGTGCTGCGCACCGTTCACTCGATCTGCGACGCGGCCGACGCGGCCAGCTGCCATGTATCCGTTTGCGGCGATGCGGCATCAGATCCTATAGCGGCGGCCTTGCTGGTCGGGGCGGGGATTCGTTCCCTCAGCGTACGGCCCAATCAGGTTGCCGCCATCAAGGCCCAAGTGCGCAGATTTTCCATCGCGGAGCTGCGAACACTGGCCGCAGACGCAATGAAGCTGGACAACAGCGCGGAAGTTCGCAAGCTGGCGTCCGGATTCTTGCAGAAAGAAACCTAGGGGATCCAAAAAATGGCGGAAAAATCCGTACTGATCTTTATTGAAGATGGCTACGAAGACATGGAACTGATGTACCCGAAATACCGGCTGGAAGAAGCTGGTTACCGGGTGGTGGTTGCCGGCCCCAAGGCGGGGACCCTGTATCTGGGCAAACACAGCTACCCCTGTTCGAGCGACGCGGCGATTGACGAGATGAAGGAAACCGACTTTGCTGGAATCGTTCTGGTGGGCGGATGGGCTCCGGATAAGCTGCGGCGCAACGCCAAGGTGAAGAGCCTCGTGGCGGAATTTGATCACTCGAAGAAATTGATTGCCGCCATTTGCCACGGCGGCTGGATGGCCATCTCGGGCGGGGTCTACAAAGGCGTCCGAGTGACCGGAAGCCTGGGAATCAAGGACGATCTGACCAATGCCGGCGCCATCTTCGAGGATGCGGCGGTGGTGGTGGACCGGCACTTTGTGAGCAGCCGCAAGCCGGACGACCTGCCGGCATTCATGAAGGGCGTTCTGCAGGTGCTGGCGGGCAAGTAATCGCTTTCCCCGAGTGCGGGGGAATCCAGAAAAGCCTGGCCGCGGAGTTGCTCAGCGGCTCCGCGGCCAGATGTGTCTTCCCACGCGCGTCTTCCCCAGGCGCGTTTTCAGGGGTCCATCCGCTCGCAGCCGCTAAGATAATCTCTGGACATGCCACTTCTCGATCCCATTCCGTCGCCTGTGGAGCAGGCTGACGCGGCCGCCCTCGAATGGGAGCCGCTGCTGGCGCTGGTGGGCGGTTTTGCCGCTTCTACCGTGGGGCGCGGCGCAATTTTATCCCTTTGGCCTTCGAGCGACGAGGCCTGGATCGCCCGCCAGCATCAGCTCACCGGCGAACTCCGGCTGCTGCTTGAAGAGCAGGTCTCCATCCCCCTCGGCGGCCTCTTCGACCCTACGCAACACGCCGCCAAGGCGCAGATTCCCGGCGCGGCCCTCGAAGCCGGCGAGCTGCAAGCCGTGGCGCGGCTGGCCCGCGACGTGGCCGCCTGGCAAGCGCTGCTTGAATCGCCCCCGGCGCGCGTGGTGGGCAGGCTGGCGGGGCTCAGCTCGCTCTCCGAGAATCTCTCCGGCAGTCTTCGCTTGCTGGCCGAGTCCATCGAGCGCACCATTCAGCCCGACGGCTCGCTGGCCGACAACGCATCGCCCGAGCTGGGCCGCATTCGCCGCGATCAGGAACGCCAGCAGCGGCTCATCGAAGAAAGCCTGCGCGCGGCTC
>CAWBHO010000088.1:0-7282 GCA_963788415.1 uncultured Acidobacteriaceae bacterium
GACGCATCGCTACCCTCTACGTGCGCGGCGAGTTCCAGGGCGCTCCCTCGGCCTCCGGCTACTCATCCGCGCTGGCTGAAGAGCTCAGCGCGATCGACGGCACGACCTATCTCAACACCGCGACCGGGCTTGCTTACAACCAGGCCACCATCCCCATGGGGCCGATCTCCAGCGCCACCCAGGGAAGGTTCCTCGAGGCCTACGTCTCCGCCCAGGTGCTCAATCACGTGATCTCCTTCGGCAAGCAGGACGAGTGGCTGGGGCCGGGAATGGGCGGCGGCATGGCCTACTCGAACAACGCCCAGAACATCTATTCGTTCCGCATCGACCGCGTCGAGCCGCTGCGCATTCCGCTGCTTTCCCGGCTTACCGGGCCCTTCCGCTACGATTTTCTGGTTGGCCCGCTCAGGGGACACACCTACATGCCCAACCCGGCCAATCCCGGCGGCCTGAATCCTGACCTGGCGAACGTGATTAATCCCGGAAACCCCTGGGTACACGTGGAGAAGATCAGCTTCCGGCCCACGGAAAACCTGGAATTCGGCTTCGAGCGCACCGTGATCTGGGGCGGTGAAGGCCACGCGCCGGTCACCATCGGCAGCTTCTTCCGCAGCTTCTTCAGCACCACAGCCGGCGTCGGCAACGTCAACAAATTCGGACGCAATGATCCCGGCGCACGCTTTGGCGCATTCGACTTCTCCTACCGGATTCCCTTCCTGCGCAACTGGCTCACGCTCTACACCGACTCGGAGGTGCACGACGACATTTCTCCAGCCGACGCACCGCGCCGCGCCGCCTACCGGCCCGGCATTTACCTCTCCCATTTTCCCGGCGCCGCCAAGCTCGATCTGCGCGTCGAGGCTGCCTCTACTGACCCATCCAGTTCCAACGACACCAGCCAGAGCGGTCACTTCATGTATTGGGAGACCATCGAACGGCAGGGCTACACCAACCAGGGCCAGCTCTTCGGCGACTGGATCGGGCGCGAGGACAAGGGCGGCCAGGCGTGGCTCACCTATCACCTGAGCGGCGACGAATGGCTCCAGGTAAGCCTGCGCAATCAGAAGGCCACCACCTATTTCATCCCCGGCGGCACCACCCTGAACGACATCAACTTCCAGGCGGTCAAGCGCATCGGCCGGGACTTCGAGATCAACGGCAACTTTACGCTGGAACATTGGAAGGCGCCGATCTATCTTCCCGGCCAGCAGACCGTGACCTCGACGACGATCCAGCTTACTTGGTTCCCCGGGCGCAAGGTGAGTTTTTAGCGGGCAAGGTGCTGCGATCCCAGTTACTCCGCGAAAATCTCTCCCAGAGCGGACAGCGTAGCCTCCAGGGTTGCTGGGGAGATGGCTCCTGAGCGCTTTACCAGGCTTGCCTTGTCAACGGTTCGAATCTGGTCGAGCAGGATGAGGCCCTTCTTGCCGCCATGCCGGACGGGAATGCGGAAGGGCGCGGGGTGGCTCCCGGTGGTCATGGGCGCGACAATGGCCGTGCGCAGATATTCATGCATCTCGGGCGGAGAGATCACCACGCAGGGACGCGTCTTCTGAATCTCGCTGCCGACGGTGGGATCGAGATTCACCAGCCAAACTTCTCCACGCACAATCGCGCCGCTCTTCACCACTGCAACTCCGCATCCGCTTCGTTGGCGAACTCCGGCAGCATGAGCGCGTCGTCTCCGGCGGCGGCCAACTTCCTGCTCGCCTCGGCCCAGCCGGCGCGCGGCTCGGCCTTGGGCCTGCGCAAAACCAGCGCATCACCCTCCACGCGCATCTCCGCCTCGTCCACCAGCCCCACCTGTTGCAGCAGCGGTTTAGGAATCAGAATTCCCTGCGAATTTCCCAAGCGCCGAATCGTTGTGAGCATACCGCCCTCCATGTGATAACAATGTTACCACGAGTGAGTATCGGGATGCATTCTGAGTGGGAAACCGATTTGGCGACATTTGACCCGCGACCAACGGCGCAAAGGTGGTGTCGCTCAGCTTCAAAACGGGATATTGTCGTCGGTTAATTCAGCCATTGGAAGCGCGTTTCGGCTTTCTCGTTGAGGGCGGCGAAGCACAAAGCTGTCTTCGTTTGCGCCGATCCAGTCCCAACCCCGGCCCGTGATCTTCATTCCCGTATATGGCTCGTTGCCATATTCTTCAACCAATGTCTCTTCTAAGAACTGCTTCACCGTGAGCCGTCGTAGTGCAAGGGATATGGCGATATTTGTGAGACCCGTTTTCGCGGCATCATTTCGGACTTTCCACACGCTGAAACCAGCTTCGGGACCGTCAGCCGTGCCAGCCGCCACCGCTAGAACCGTCAACTCAATCGGACTTAGGCCACTCACCGGAGCCACCGGTTCATCGGCAATCTGCTGTAACTCCTGGCCCCGCTCAGCTGCCGCTTTCAAGCGTTCGGTTATGGCGTCACTCAATACCTTGAAATCGCTTTGTGCCTCGGTTTTGTATGGGATGATCGCTCGATGCTGAATGTCGAAGGGATACTTGCCGGTTCGTTCATTTGAGCAAACCATGACGACGGGACGGTTCGCAGCGAATGAGAAGCCGAGTTCGTACCAGACGTTCGGGTTGTCGGTAGTAATGTCGGCCAAACACACGGCCGCCGAACGGATACCGTCCTCAATCGAGGTAATCAGCACATCAGCCCGTGCATCCTGGTCTACCCTGTACGGCTCTAACCCGGCCGCGACAATGGCTGGAACAAAGGTCTCTTTATATCGCTTGTCGAACTTCCCAGCTGAATCAAACGGCTGAATTACAAAACATGTCGGCATAGAGGCTGCTCCCGCAAATCAGTGTACATGCTCCACTTGCCCCGGAACTGTCGGATGACCCCGCTTACAATAACAGCCCTTACCACTCGTCGATCCTAACGCGCCCGTGGATGCGTGCGGTCGTAGACCTGAGTCAACTGCGCTGTGGTCAGTTGCGTGTAACGCTGGGTGGTCGAGAGGCGCTCGTGGCCCAGTAACTCCTGGATGGCGCGCAGGTCGGCGCCCTCCTCCAACAGATGCGTCCCGAAGGCGTGGCGCAGGGTGTGCGGATGCACCTCGGCCGAGAGGCCGCGCCCGATGGCGATGCGCTTGACGATGCGGGCGACGCTGCGCGTGGTGAGCCGCGCCTGGCTCGCGGACGCGGCGCCGGGTTTGGCCAGGCCGCGCAGCCGCAAGTTGAGAAATAAGGCCGGAGAGTCGATGGCCTTCTCTGTCTTGCATGACTTCCCTTCAGCGGTTGCGGTCCCTTGGCATTTGCGGCCGGCCGCGGCCAGCCGCGCCGTCCGCTCCGCAAGATAGGCGCGCAAGGCCTGCGCCGCCGCATCTCCCAGCGGCACATAGCGCTCTTTCCGGCCCTTGCCGCGAACGAGGATCGCCTCGTTGGCCCAATGAAGATCGTCAAGGTTCAGCCCGGTCAGCTCGGCGTTGCGAATCCCGCAGCCGTAGAGCAGTTCGAGAATCGCCCGGTCGCGCGCGGGCCAACTGGCGGCGTCTTCGGCCACCGAATCAACCACGCGATTCATCTGCTCGATGGAGGGCACGCGCGGCAGGTGCTTGGGCAGCCGCGGCGTGGCCACCAGCGCGGCTTCGTTCTGTTCCAGGCGCCCCACGCGCGCCAGCCACTTGAACCAACTACGAATGGCCGCCAGAGCCCGCGCCGCCGATGCCTTCGACAGGCCGCGATCGTAGAGCGCGCCCAGGTAAGCGCGAATGTGCGTATGCTCGATCTTCTCCGGACCTTGCTCTCCGTGTAACTCCACGATGTAAGCCGCAAAGTTGCGCAGTTCTCGCTCATAGGCGCGCAGCGTGTGCGCCGACGCTCCGCGCTCACCGGCCAGCACGCGCAGATACTCGCTCACCAGCGATTCGAGCGAGTCAGCGGCCACGGTGCTCATGGCGTCTCCTTCGCGGGGTGAACGTCTGAGCGGGCGTCCGATGGAGCGCTGTCCACTGCGCTGCCTGAAGCA
This sequence comes from uncultured Acidobacteriaceae bacterium, assembly GCA_963788415.1. GTDB lineage: Bacteria > Acidobacteriota > Terriglobia > Terriglobales > Acidobacteriaceae > Telmatobacter. The sequence continues at coordinate 3,978 of CAWBHO010000088.1, forward strand.
GCGGACGGCCTTGCGCCTGCGACCAGATGCAACCCGGTGCGCGCGCTTGTCCCTGCCTCTGCCTCAGTGAGCAGCCGGGTGGCGCGGGGGTGGTGCTGGCGATGCACTTCCTTCAGCCGCCCGAGCGCCAGATGCGTGTAAATCTGCGTGGTGGAGATGTCGGCGTGGCCCAGCAGCAACTGCACGCTGCGCAGGTCGGCCCCGTGCTCCACCATGTGCGTGGCGCAACTGTGCCGCAGACGGTGCGGGCTGGCCTTCGGGTCGGCCGTCTTCACCACGTGCCAGACCCATTGGCGCGTCAGCGGCATTCCGCGCAGCGAAAGAAAGAGGCGCGTGGCATCCTGGCGCACCGGGTTGGATTTTCGCGAAGAGCTGATGCGGGCCAGATGCGGCCGTCCCTCGCGCAGATAAATCTCCAGAGCTTCGAGCGCGGCGTGGCCCAACGGCACAATGCGCTCCTTGTCGCCCTTGCCGAGCACGTGCACGCGGCCCAGGTCGAGCGCCAGATCGCCGGTGGTCAGCGTGGTCACTTCGGAGACGCGCAATCCGCCCGCGTAGAGCAGTTCCAGAATCGCCCGGTCGCGCAAGGCCGTAGCCCGCGCCTGCGGATGCTCGGCGGAACGCTGCGCCCGGTCGAGCATCTCGTTCATCTCCGGCTCGGCGAGCGACTTGGGCAGCACCTTCCAGGCCTTGGGCGAAGCGATTTTCACGGTTGGGTCGTGATGGATGCGCCGGTCCAGCAGCAGCCACTTGTAAAATCCGCGCAGGCAGCTCAGCTTGCGCGCCGCCGAGCGCTGATCGATGCCGTGGCCGCGCAGATTGTCGAGGAAATCCGCCACATCCCGCTGCGCCACCGTTAACAGCACGCCGTCCCGCTTCTCGATGAACTCGGCAAAGATCTTCAAATCGCTGTCGTAAGCCTCGCAGGTGAGCGGACGCAGCCCTTTTTCCACGCGCAGATAGGCCTGATATTCCTTCAGCAGCAGCAGATTGCGCGCGGTCTCCATAGCTTCGATTATCCGCGCTAAAGAGTGCTTTCGCCGTCGCCGCGCGCTAAGCCGAACCTGATTCATCATGAACCAACTTCGGCAACAGGGATTCGGCGCGCCGGCTCGTTGTTGAAGGCTGGCCGCGGATGGCATTCCCCTGGTCCAACGGCGTATAACGCTGAAATGGGGAGATTGGGAGGCGAGGAGATCGACGCAGGTCTGCGCGAGGGCGGTTTGGTGGTTACGGCCAGCGACCGCGCCGCGCGAGCCCTGGCTGCCGATTTCCATCGCGCCCGCCAGGCCGAGGGTCTGAAGGCATGGCCTGTGCCCGGGATTCTCGATTGGAAGCGGTTTGCCCGCGAGGGTTGGGAGCGCCGCGCCGTGGACGCCCGCACGCTGCTCAACCCCACGCAGGAAGAGGCGATCTGGGCGGAGATTGCTGCGCGGGACAGCTCTTTCGCCACTTTGCTCGAGGGCCCGCGCCACCGGCTTGCGGCCTTGGCGATGGAGGCCCACGGACTGCTCTGCTCCTACGCGCCCGGCTTGCTCGACGCCAGAGCACGGAGCGCATGGCAGCAGGATGCGGGAGTCTTCAGCGGATGGCTCGAGGCCTTCGACGAGCTCTGCCGTTCCGCCAACCTGCTGAGCGCGAGCCGCCTGCCGCACGAGCTCATGGCGCTGCTCGATGCGGACCGAAGCGAACGGCCGCCGCTGCTTCTGGCCGGCTTTGACCACATTCTGCCTGCGCAGCGCAGCCTTTTCGACGCCTGGGGCGAGTGGCATGAAGTTGCCCTCGGAGAGCCGGCCGCCGCAGTTCATTTCCATGAAGCCGAAGACGCTCAGGCCGAGCTGGCCGCTTGCGCCATCTGGTGCGGCCGCCAGCTTGCAGCGCACCTGGAGGCTCGTCTGCTGGTCGTCGCCCAGGCTGCCAGCGCAAAGCGGGGCGAGATCGAACGCGCCTTCCTGCGCCACGCCGGCCAGTCCTCGGCCCCTGTCTTCGAGTTTTCGCTGGGAATTCCTCTCAGCCAGGTTGCGCCGGCGCGTGCGGCTTTGCTTCTGCTGCGCTGGCTGGCCGGTTCACTCGCGGAGCAGGAACTGGATTGGCTGCTTTCGACCGGCTTTGCCGGGGCCAGCGAGCAGGAATCCGCAGCGCTCGAAGCCTCGATGCGCGGTCCTGCGCCGACACAGACTGGAGCGGCAGCAATGGACGCTCTCAGCCTTCCTCGGCGAGCGATGCTGTTCGGAGCTCGTGCCCGGCCCTTGGGTTGCGCGCATCCCCGCAGTCCAGCGGCTTCTGGCCGAGTTCGCCCGCCGTCCGCAAAGCCCGCTCGACTGGGCGGAGCTGATTCCACGGCTGCTTGATGACCTTCACTTTGCCAGCGCCCGGCCGCTCTACGAGCGCCGAGTTCCAGGCCTTCCGCCGCTGGCAGCAGGCTGTCGAGAGCTGCGGCTCGCTGGGCTTTGATGGCCGCCGCATGAGCTGGACGGGATTTCCTCTCTCAACTGGGCCGCGCGCTGGACGAAACGCTCTTCGCGCCCGAGTCTCGCAACGCTCCCATTCAGATTGCCGGTCCCGCGGAGTCGGCCGGCCTCGCTGCCGACGCAGTCTGGTTTCTGGGAGCGGATGAGGATGCGTGGCCCGCCGGCGGCGCGACGCATCCGCTGCTGCCCATCGAGGTGCAGCGCGAAGCTGCGAATGCCCCACGCCACGCCGCAGCTCGATTGGGAGCTGGCCCGCTCGATCACCCGCCGCCTTCTGGCCTCGGCGCCGGAGGTCCACTTCAGCTACGCCAAGCAGAAGGAGGCCGCCGAAGCCCGCCCCTCGCGCTTGATCGCGCAGCTTGCCGGCGAGGCGCGGAAGTTGCCGCCGGAGTTGCCGAGCCGGCGGCGGCCGCGCCGCTCACAGTCTTCTTCGAGGACCGCAGCCGCATTCCTTTCCCGCCGGGCAAGGTTTCCGGCGGCGCCGCGTTCTTACCGCGCAGTCGCAATGCCCTTCAAGGCCTTCGCCACCGCGCGCCTGGCTGTGCAGAGCTGGAAGCCAGCCGAGACCGGCCTCACCGCCGCTGAGCGCGGCAGCCTGCTTCACGCCGTGCTGCACTCCATCTGGGACGCTGCCCCCGGCGACCGGTCCGCCTCGCCCGAGAGAAAGAACGCATCGTCGAAGGCAATTCGAAGCCATCGGGAGCTCTTGAGCCTGACCGACCGGAAGGCTTTCGTATCGGCTCACGTTCAGCGCGTTTTCGCCGACGAACTGCGCCCGCACCAGCGCGAGCGGATGCCCAGCAATACGCTGAAGTCGAGCAGATGAAGAAGAAG
>CAWBHO010000089.1:0-7774 GCA_963788415.1 uncultured Acidobacteriaceae bacterium
CCGCCCGCATCGGGTTCGTTGAGCAGCGTGAAAGGCTCCATCCACAACCGGAAGGCCAGAACCCGCGTGGACTCGCTCTGGCCGACCCCGAATGGGCCGGTCCCGGCGCCGTGCCTGCCGGATTGCGGCAGAGGAAACATCTTGGGCTGGGTGTAGTAGACGACGGGGCGCCTGCCGGTGAAGTCGCCGAACCGGCCTGCCAGCATTGCGTTGTCGAAGATCTCATAGGCATCATCCACATCGGAGGGCCCCGCCAGGGCCAGTTTCTCGCCCTGCCGCACCTGCACCTGCACCCGGATGCGGTACCAGGCATAACCCCAGTAGCCGGGGTGGCCCTTGGCCGTCCAGCCGGGCACATAGCCTGTGAACCCGGCGATTGGATCAAAGGCTCCGTCCTTCGGCGTCAGGTCCACCGTCTCCCACTTCGAGTCGTCAAAGTCCGCCTCAGCCCACAGCAGCTTGCCCGTCCTGGGATCGACCGGCGAATCGCCCACGGTGAATTTCCACGGCCCGTAGAGCGGAACGGAGGACTGGCCCAGGGTAATGTGCACTGTGCCGGCCGGCTGCGCGGGCCGGCCCTCCGGCAACGCAGCCGGCTGAGCCGCGACTCCGGTGCTGCCTGCGAACCATGCTGCCAGAGAAAGGAACAAGAGAGTGAGCCGTGCCATGGCATGACCTCTTATTTGAAGGGGGAGCCGCTGTTCGCACTATACGGAATCTGGCCCGGACGAGAAAACCCTCAATCCTGCCGACCGGCCAGAGCAATCCACAAAACTTACAAGAAAAATGCCCTTAGCCTCGAACGCCGTCCATTGGGGTACAGATCTGTCCGTTCACATCCATGGGCAAGCGGGGGCGAGGAGCGGGGATATTCGGGGGCACGGCCGATCCATCTCCATCCCGCGTCAGTCGCGGCAGCGAACTCACGCGGCAATGGAATCCGGCCCGCGCAATGCGCGAGGCCGCCTCGGTTGCCATCCGCTCCAGGCCAATCGCACCGCTTTCCACAAGACGCTCCGCAAGGCGCGCGCGGGGCTTAGAATACCTGCATGAGTTTCAAAGGGAAAGTCGTTTTCGTAACCGGGGCCTCGTCGGGCATTGGCGCGGCCACGACGCTGGCTTTTGCGGCCGAGGGAGCGCGGATGCTCGTGGCAGCTCGCCGCGCGGACAAACTGGCCGAAGTGGCCTCCGCCGCTCTTGAGCGCGGAGCCGAAGCCGTTCACAGCATCAGCCTCGATGTGCGCGACCGCCAGGCCGTTCAAAAAACCATCGGCGCACTGCCCGCCGAGTGGGCGGCCATCGACGTGCTGGTCAATAACGCCGGTCTCAGCCGCGGCCTGGAGAAGCTCTACCAGGGCCAGATCGACGACTGGGAAGAGATGATCGACACCAACATGAAGGGGCTGCTCTACGTGACCCGCGCCGTGGTGCCGGGGATGGTCGAGCGGGGCCGCGGCCACGTGCTGAACCTGGGTTCGACGGCCGGCGAGATGACCTACCCCGGCGGGGCGGTCTACTGCGCCACGAAGGCCGCCGAGCGGGCCATCAACGACGGCTTGAGGGAAGACTTGCTGGGCACACCGGTCCGCGTGACCACCGTCGATCCCGGTATGGTGGAAACCGACTTCAGCCTGGTGCGCTTTCATGGCGATCAGGAGCGAGCGGCCAAAGTGTACAAGAATATTAAGCCCCTCGTGCCGGAAGATATCGCCGAGGTGATCGTCTGGGCAGCGAGCCGTCCTGCGCATGTGAACATTGCACGGGTACTGTTGACCTCGGTGCAACAGGCCAACTCGCTGCTTTTTCACCGCGAGGCTTGAGCCTGCGAGGGTAGAATCGCGCCCCGCCTGGTCTTCCTGAAAGTTCATGGAGGGCCGGGCGAAATGGTCGGGCGAAAGACGCGCCTTATCCGAGGTGCGCGATCTGTCCTTCAATCTGGGTCAGGGCGGCCTCCAGGGCGGCTTTGCGCGCCGGGTGAGAGGTCTTTTGCGAGAGGATGTTCTCTCTCTGCAAATTCAGCGCCTGTTTCTTGCGTGCCTGCTCGGCGCGCACCTGCTGGGCCAAGCGTTTGGCCTCCTCGCTTACAATTCCGTCGCCGGGACCTCCGCTGAACGCTGTGGGCTCAATCGGGGTTTTGTCGGGGCCGACTTCCGGTTGTTGCAAGGTATTTGCCATCTACTCCTCCTCAAATTTACTTTCATGAACCATAAGACTTATCTTCTATTCTACGGGCGTTCTGCGCATTGTGCTCCGCGAAATGCGGGAGCCGGCCCCGGATACGGTGGAGGAAGTTCCCATGCAGGTTTGGCAGATTTCGTCGTTTGGCCTTGATTCTTTGGAGTTTGTGGAGCGCCCAACCCCTCAGCCGGGCCCCGGCGAAGTGCTGGTCCGCGTGCGTGCGATTTCCTTCAACTACCGCGATCTGCTGGTGCTCAAAGGGCTCTACAACCCCAAATTGAAGCTGCCGCGCATCCCCTGCTCGGACGGCGCGGGCGAGGTCGAGGCCGTCGGCGAGGGCGTCACCCTGTGGAAGCCCGGCGACCGCGTGGCCGGGATCTTCATGCAGAACTGGCTGGATGGCCCGCCCACCCCGGCCAAGGTGAAGGGTGCGCTGGGCGGCGACATCGACGGGATGCTGGCCGAATTTGTCGTGCTCCACGAGGCGGGCCTGGTCCGCCTGCCCGAGCACCTCAGCTTTGCCGAGGCCGCCACCTTGCCCTGCGCCGCCGTCACCGCCTGGAACGCGCTGGCGGCCGGCGGTGTCCGGCCAGGCTCGACCGTGCTGACATTGGGAACCGGCGGCGTGTCGATCTTCGCGCTTCAGTTGGCGCGGCTGATGGGTGCGCGGGTGCTGGGCACTTCGGGTTCCGCCTCCAAACTGGAGCGCGCCCGTTCGCTCGGCCTCCACGCCGGCTTCAATTACCGCGAAAATCCCGACTGGGACCGCTGGGCGCTCGACCAGACCGGCGGCGAGGGCGTGGATCTGGTGGTCGAAGTGGGCGGCGTGGGCACTCTGCCGCGCTCGCTGCGCGCAGTTCGCATGGGAGGTGTCATCGCCCAGATCGGCGTCCTCTCTGGATCGCAGGAGCCGATTCCGCTGGCCCTCATCCTTCACAAGCAGGCCCTTATCCGGGGCATTTACGTTGGTTCGCGGCAGAACTTCGAGGAGCTGAACAAGGCCATCTCGCTCGCTCAACTGCGCCCCGTCGTCGAGAGCTTTCCCTGGACCCAGGCGCGCGAGGTGCTGGCCCGCATGGAAGCCGCCGCGCACTTCGGCAAGCTGGTGCTGACCGTCGACTGAGGACACCTGTCGCGGCGTGGCAGGCGCGATTCCTCTCACCGATTCGAGATCCGCCGGCACGGGCGGCGCGGAAAAGCGCAAACTCCGTGTGCCGGAGTGAAGAGCGCCGGGCCGGACTCTTCGGGCGTCTTATACCTCGTATTGCGCGACGGCCTTCTTCACCCGATCCACCATCGGCGCCAGAAATCCGATTCTTCCCGTCGTGTGCTGTACCACGTCCACGGTCTGCTCGGTCATGGAAGCCACATGGGTGATATTGCTGCTGATGTCGTTCATCGCCTCGGTCTGCTGCGAGGAGGCGCTGGCAATCTCCGAAACCATGCGAACGGCATTGCTCATCAGTTGGTTGATGCCGTTCAGGGCGTCTTGCGCCTCCTGCACCAGGGCCAGGCCATGCGTGACCTGCGTTGAGCCGGTGTGCATTCCGGTGATGGCCCGCTCACTGTCGCCTTTGATCTTCACGATCAGGGCATCGATCTTGGCGGTCGCCTTGGTGGTGCGGTCAGCGAGACTGCGGACTTCGTTGGCGACCACGGCAAAACCGCGCCCTGCCTCACCGGCGCGAGCAGCTTCGATGGAGGCATTGAGCGCCAGCAGGTTGGTCTGGTCGGCGATCTCGCGGATCACGCCGGCGATCTCGCCGACCTGGGCGGAACTTGTTCCCAGCGCCTCGACACTGGATGTAGCGCCCTGGATGGCTGTCGCCAGATTGTGGATCTGATCGGTGGCGTTTTGCGAAACGCCTGCCCCTTCGGAGGCTTTTTTCCCGGTTTCGATCACCGTGCTCTCGGTGTTCTGCAGATGCTGAGAGACTTCCTGGATGGTCAGGCCCAACTCGGTGGCGGCGGCGGCTACCGAGGCGGAATTCATATTCTGCGCGGTCGCCGCCTGCTGGATCTCCGCCACGCTCTTCAGCACATCCTCTGCCACGCCTTGAACATGGTTGGTCGCTTCGCCGATGCACTGTACGGTGGATTGAACCCAACTGACGAAAAGGCCCAACTTGCGGCCAATCGATCCCAGGCGGTCCTGCTGGTCGGATTCAAACTTCCTCTTCAGGTTGCCGCTCGTCAGCAACTCGTCCAGATAAGATTCAATCCGGTTCAGATCCCGCGTCAAATTGGGAAGAACGCGAAACAACGTCAAGAAGGCCGCCATCCCGCTCAGCACTAGAAAAAGAGCTGCCGCCGTCCGCAGGGAGGGATAAGACCTTCCGCCAGCAAAGGCGAGGAGTCCGATCGCGGAAGCCGACAGCGCCAGAACCGCACTCAGGGCAAGTTGAAACTGGACGTTGGTGAACTTCTGGGTTCGGGATTTGAGCACCTGAATGGCGCGGCCCGCCTCGATCTTCAGCGAAGTATCGCCGGCGTTGATCCGACGGTAGGCATCGCCGGCGCCAGCGATCTGCTCGCGCGACGGGCGATGACGCAATGATTGATAGCCAACGATCCTGCCCCCTTCGCGGACCGGAGAGATATTGGCCAGAACCCAGTAAAATCCGCCATCCTTGCGGCGATTCTTGACCACCCCCTGCCAGGGCCGGCCCTGCTTGAGAGAGTGCCACATGTCCGCGAAAGCTTCCCTGGGCATATCCGGATGACGCACCAGGTTATGCGGCTTGCCGACCATCTCCTCGACCGTATAGCCCGAGATCGCGGCGAAGGTCTCGTTTGCCTCGGTAATGATGCCTTTCAGATCGGTCTGCGAGTAAATAAACGCATTTTCGGGAAGAACGGTCTCCACGTTCGTAACATGCACATTCTTCAACATCGACGATCTCCTTGAGCGGTACGACTTTCCCCTACCTCCCATGCCGGCAGAATGGGCATGGACGGAAGCCGACTTCCAATCAGTCGGATTTCCTTCCAAAATGCCACTAAAAGCAAGAATCCGCTATAGTTCTTCATCGGCGCACTCTCTCATTCATTCAGTTAAAAATGGATTGCTCACGTTCCTGCAACGGAGATCGAGAACGAAAATCGGCGGCCTTGAGAAGGTCTGAATCAGACGAAAACCCTCCCTCAGGAGCTGAAGCTCGATTGAATTTGCGGGCCTTGCGGCGCGCCTGAAGTCGCGCCGCTTCAAATCCGCGGCTTAGTCGGAGGTTTCCTGGGTCTGGATCTTCGGACAGGGGGGAGTGGCCATTCCTCCCTGGTGGGTGCGGCCTGAAAATGGCCAGCCCCGGGCGGGGAAGTTTCCCGCCGGGGCTGTCTTCGGCCGTTCTGACGCAAAAACCAACCGCCAAAACTGCTGTTATTCGGCAGGATGGACCTATAAGCCGAACCGGGAAAGAACGGGTAAAAACGATGCCCATCCGAAAGCGGGGCGGCACATACCAGCTCGACATTCGCACAGCGGACGGCCAGCGAATCAGGCGGCAATATCCCACCCAACAGGCGGCAGAAGAGGCAGAGGCCATCCTCACGCCAAACCCCAAACAGCGGGAAGCGATGCGACGGCTACGCCGTGCCTCGCGGAAGTCCTCCACCCGCTCAAACTCAACCCACGCATCCGAGCAGCCATCGTCAAAGCCGGAGGGCATCTGACGGTGAAGCAGCTCACCCCAGCAAAGATTGCCGAAGTCTGCGAACGATTCGACGGCCTGAGCCCGCACTACCGGCAGAGTCTTCATTCGGCCCTGCGGGCCATCCTGCGCTCGATTGGCGCGCCCATCGGCTGCGCCGCTGGCATCCCGCGCATGGCTGGATCGCAGCCGCGTGAAACAACGGTAACGGCCACGGACTTCGAACAGACGTACCGGCAAGCCGGACCGGCGCTCCAAGTCGCATTACTGCTGGCCCGGGACGCTGCACTGCGAAGCGGCACCATCCTGAAACTGACGCTGGAGCAGGTCGATTTCGAGCGGAACCTGATTCAAGGCGTAACGAAAGGCGGAAGACGTTTCACCACGCCGATGACTCATCGGCTACGAGAACGCTTGCTCTGGATCGCACCGGGTTGCGAAGGCCCGCAAGGAAACCTACTCGCAGCCACGCGCTTCAATCGGCAACCGTACAGCATCGACGCCATGCACCATCAACTGAAAGACGCACAGGCCCGCGCTGGAGTAAGCACGTCATGGACCTTTCACGATCTGCGGAGAACGACGGCCAGGGACGTTTACGCGGCCACGCATGATATTCGCAAGGTTCAACGACTGCTGAGTCATGTCAACCTGCGAACGACGCTCTGGTACATCGGGAACGCGGCCATCGACCTCAGCGGAAGTGAAATAGAGCAAGCCATCAACAGGAATCCATCCACGGGAGAACAAAGAAACGAGGCAGTCGAGTGAACGCACGAGTGATTTGGGACTTAACTGCGGCCAGGGCCAAGAGCGGGAAAATCAACGCGATCGACTCTGCCATAACAAAGTGTCTGGACGCATACAACGCCATCGTCAAAGCGGAGCTGGCCAAGGGCGTCAGCATGATCACGGCGCAGTTTGAAGCAAACACGGCGTTCCGGATAGCCATGCCGGTGCTGGACTCACCAGATGCAATCAAGGCATACATCGCTTGTGTCGCTCAGGGCATGAACCTGGAGATTTTCAAGGGCCGTGACGCGAGTCAAATGCTCTACGCGGCTCAGGTGGCCCTGAGCCTTTACCGGGCCACGCACAAAGAAAGTGAGGCAAAGGATTGCGAAGCCTGAAGCAAGTTCCGAAGAAGATTCGCGAAGTGAAAGTTGAACGTTGTCCAGTGTGCGAGAAGAACCACACGCCACACAAAGAGTTCGGCGTTTTCTGCTGCGCATCCTGTCTTCAAACGGTCATTCGGCCACTGATTTTCACCATCATCGAAGCAAGGAAACCATGAACAAAATTCGCAAAGATGAAGTTCTCGGCCCACTGGTGAGCCAGTCGGCGAGCTGCGCTCGGCTGGCTCACATCCTGGTTCATGCCGCAGAGGATTTATGGGAAGCCTCGACGCTGCATGATCCAGCTCAAATGTATGAAGAAGCCCGAGCAGCCGCTTCGCGGGTGCTCGAAGTCTGCGGGATGGACTAGACCACCCCCCCACCCCCCGGAGTCAGAAAACCATGAAGACAATCGAGCAAAGGTTAAAGCCGGCGAGCAAAGAAGTGACTCATGCGGCTCACAATCAAGATATGAAGGCCGTGCAAGAGACGGCCAGGCGAGAACGGGAACGTGACAGGCAACGCCATGAATAACCTCGAAGAGGCCACGAAAATAGCCCAGGACGTGCGCTTCGGCATCCTCGCACGCGAGCTGGCCGACCGGCACGCCCGCGGACTGGACAAGGGTCCAGTCATCCGCGAGCTGGCCGTGCTGCGCCAGCAAGAGCAGGAGCGCGCCAGTTCCCTGGTGCGTCTTGCCGGGCTTGGGCGGCAGGTGGGCGACGCTGCCGGCGCCGGCAAGCCCATCGACCATCTGTTGGCTTCCATCCTCGAACTGCGGCGGCGTGAGCTGCTGTAAGAGCACGGGCTCCCGCCCGTACCTGGTCCGTAACA
>CAWBHO010000090.1:0-53889 GCA_963788415.1 uncultured Acidobacteriaceae bacterium
ATCCGCTTGCCGGCCTTGCCGTATTTGATGGCGTTTTCGACGAGATTGCCGAAGACCTGGTTGATGGCATCGGCGTCGGCCTGAACCAGGGCAACCGGCGCGCTGGCTGATTCGAGCGCGACGCCGGAGTCGGCCGCGATGCCGCTCAGCAGAGCGACGGCGTCCCGGATCAGCGCGGCGGCCTGCGTGGGCTTGAGCGCCAACTGGTAGTCGGGGCTCTCGATTCCGGCCAGCACCAGCAGATCCTCGGTGAGCCGGTTCATGCGGGTCGCGTTTTTGAGGATGATGCCGAGGAACTCGCGGGTGGTTTCCTCGCGCGGCCGAGGATCCTCGATCAGCGTTTCGACATAGCCCTGAATGGATGTAAGCGGGGTGCGCAGCTCATGGCTGACGTTGGCGATGAAGTCGCGGCGGGCTCGTTCCGCGGCCTCGATGCGGGTCACGTCGTGGAGCACGGCGAGCGCTCCGCCGGAAGGCAACGGGGCGGTGTTGATCTCGAAGACGCGTCCGGGGGCGAGCGTGCTGGCGCGGCCGGAACGCATGGCGCGCTCGTCGAGCGCCGCGCGCACGCAGGCCAGCAATTCAGGGTCGCGCACGGCATGAACCAGCGGCCGGCCAACGCGGATTGCGGTGCCGGCAATGCGCCGCATCTGGGCATTGGACCAGCGCACCAGGCCTTCGGGGGTGATGGCGACCACCGCCTCCTGCATGGCGTCGAGCATGGCGGCCAGTTCCTGGCGGCGGCTTTCGATCTCGGCGAAGCTCTCTTGAGCCGCGCGGCGGTCTGGTTGAGCGCGGTCTCCATGGAGGAGAGTTCATCGTGGCTGGCGGCGGCAAATCAGCCGGGCGCTCAAATCGCCCTGGGCAATGCGCTGGGCAAAGGCGACCACGCTGTGCAGCCGCCCGGTGATGCGGCCGGCAATCCAGGCGGCTACGGGCAAGGCCACGACCAGCGCGATCAGTCCGGCCCACAGCGCCTCGCGGCCCAGCAGCCGAAGGTCTCGCCCGGCGGAGTGCCTCATCATGCGGCGAAAAGACAATCTCCATCGCGGCCGTCTGGAGGACCAGCAGGAGAACAAACAGGCCAAGCAGCTTGGTGAAGATCTCTCGATTTCAAGGCTCCGTACTCGCTCTTGGGAAGCTCGAAGCGGTAGCCGGCGCCGCGCACCGTCTTCAGGTAGCGCGGGTTCTCGGGATCGACCTCGATCTTCTCGCGGATGCGGCGCACATAAACGTCCACCGAGCGGGGAGTGACAAAGCGAGCGTCGCCCCAGACGGCGTCCAGCAGGTGGTCGCGGCTGAAGACCCGGCCGGGATGGCGCGCCAGGTAGTCCAGCAGACGGAACTCGGTGGCCGTGGTGGTGGTCAGTTCGCCGCGCACCGTCAACTGCATGGCGTTGGCGTCGATGATGACATCTTCAAAGCTGATGACCGAGGGCGTGGTCGGCCGTTCAAAGCGGCGCAGCACGGCTTTGACGCGGGCCACCATCTCGCGGGTGGCAAAGGGCTTGGTGATGTAGTCGTCGGCGCCCATTTCGAGGCCTAGCACGCGGTCGTTTTCTCCGGCGCGGGCGGTCAAGAAGATAATCGGCACGGTGGAGAGCGCGGGGTGCGCGCGCAGCCGCCGGCATACGTCCAGGCCATCGCCGCCGGGCACCATGATGTCCAGCAGAAACAGCGCCGGCGCCTGTCGCTCGGCATCGGGAATCAGGTTGGTGGGGGTGTGAAACAGGCGAGCCGCAAATCCGGCGGCTTCCAGGTGATGCTGCACCAGACGCGCGATGTCGGTGTCATCTTCCAATACGAAAATAGTCTGGCTCAACCGGTCTGCCCTCGTCCGGCGGCCGTTGAGCTTCAGATGCGGAGGCCGCACAGGATCATGAACAGATTACTGCAATCGGGCAAAGAAATTGCAAATGCAGTGTTAATTTGCTTGAAGGGCGGAGCGGGGCGCGCAACCTAGAGCGCGGTGTTGGCCAGGCTGAAGAGCAGAATCAACAGCACGGCGGCGCTGATCGCGACGTACAGGCGGCTGCGCTGCCGGGCAAAGCCGACCACACAGAACACCACCCGCGCGACGGGTGTGGCAATGAGCAGGATCAGACCCATCTGGACGATGCTCTGCGGTTCAAGGCCGAGCGCGCCGCGGAAGATGCCGGGGATGGTGCGCAGCGCGAGGTCGCCGGCGTGGAAGTGCGAGTAATCGGGAATTATAGCCCAAGGATGACACAGCGAAAGCAATCCGCCGGCGAACACCACCAGGGCGGCGAGCGTGACGCCGAAGCGCAGCATTCCGGCGACAGCAATATCGAGTTCCTGGTCGGTGGGCTTGCTCATCAGATCCTCCCTGTCATGCCGTTGAAGATCATCTCAAAGCCGAGAGCGGCAATCACCACGGCGAAGATGGCTTTGAGCGTCCCCACCCGGGCCTTGACGAGAACGTGCGTGCCGATCATCGAACCGGCCAGGACTCCCAGCATGACCGGCATGGCGATGCGCGGGTCGATATAGCCGTGACGGAGGTAAATGCCCGCGCTGGCCGCAGCCGTTACGCCGATCATGAAGTTGCTGGTGGTGGTCGAAACTTTGAAGGGGAGTCTCATGGCCTGGTCCATCGCCAGCACCTTGACGGCTCCGGAGCCGATGCCGAGCAGCCCGGAGAGCGTTCCGGCGCCAAACATCACGCCGAAGCCCAGCGGAATGCGCTCGGCGCTGTACACAGTGGGTCCGTCGGGGCCGGGGTAGGTTCCAACCAATTCGAGCCTGGCCGCCAGGCGGTTGGGGGTGGCACCGGGAACCGGATCGGATTTTTTGGAAAATGAAGCGAAGGCGGAGTAGAGCAGGACCACGCCGAAGACGATGGCGATTCCGTGCGAGGATACCCTGGCCGCCAGATAAGCGCCGAAGATGGCTCCAATCGTGGTGGCAATCTCCAGGAACATGCCGATGCGGATGTTGGACAGCCCTTCGCGCACGTAGGCGATGGCCGCGCCCGACGAGGTGGCGATGACGGAAACCAGCGATGCTCCCATGGCGTAGCGGATGTCCACGCCGAACAAAAGCGTCAGCACCGGAATAATGACCACACCCCCGCCCAAACCGGTCAGAGCGCCCAGCAAGCCGGCCAGAATCGACAAAAGAAAAATCTGGGAGGTGAAAGCGAAAAGAGTCATGCTGCCAGCTTGTTCCTTTGCATGAATCGGAGGTCGATGAGCCGGATTGGCTTGAGATTTCGAACGCCCGCGATTTGCGTTCGAGACGCAGTTATTTACAGGCAAAGTGTAGCATGGGCGGATCTCGGAATCGGAGCCGGACATCTGCCGGCAGCGGGCTTGTTCCCCGTCTCCGCAATGACCATCAAAGAGCGAATGGGGCCCGGCGAATGAGCGGCGCCTTGTTTCAGGTCAGGGCAATGAACCGCAGGCGCACATAGTCGGCGATCCAGTTTCCTTCCTCGTCGCAGAGCTCCGGCTCGAGCAGCGCGGCCGTTTCTGCCACGACCGTGGCGCGCAACGCCTCCGGCAGGCCGTCCAACACGCCGCGGCGAAAGGTTCTCAGCCAGCCCTCCATTCCGTCTTCCGCCAGCGGTGTGGGGCGGGGAATCAGCGCCATCCGCTCGACGCGAAAGCCATGGCGGGTGAGCCGCCGCTCGTAGCTCTCCGGGGTGGGAAAGTAGTTCACGCCGCCTTCGCGGTCACCGTAGCCATGCCGGGCAAGGACGGCCGTCAGCGCCACGCGGATGGCGGCGATATTGCCGTGGCCGCCCATCTCCGCCACAAAGCGCCCGCCGGGCCCGAGCACGCGCCGCACCTCGGTCATCATCGCGTCCTGGTCGCGCACCCAATGCAAGGCGGCGTTGGAAAAGACCGCATTGAAGCTGCGATCCGCGAAGGGAAGCGCTTCGGCCCGGCCCTCGTGGGCATCGATTCCCCGCGAGCGCGCCGCGGCCAGCATCTCCGCCGAGGCGTCCACGCCCGCGACGATTGCGCCCGTGGCGACAAGCCGGGCGGTCAGTTGGCCATCGCCGCAGCCCAGGTCGAGAATGCGCTCGCCGGGTTGCGGCCGAAGCCATTCGAGCACCCCATCGGCCAGTCCATGCACAAATGCGCCGTTCTTCTCATAGGCGCGCGTATCCCAGGTCTGCGTCACAAGGAACCTCCACTTGCCAGTGTGGCGGATACGGGTGAATAAAACAAAGTGATTCTATTTTCACTTGGAATAAGAAATTTTTATAGAGAAAAACGGCGGCGAAGGTGAGTTGGCCTCACCGCAGGGGGTCAGATCGATTGCACGGGCAGCAGAGTCAGATCGTCCACCAGGCCCACTTCCTTCTGCACGAACGGCTCGCCGTAGCGCACGCCGGCCAAAAGGCCGTAGTGGCGCGCCTCGGCGAAGGTGCGCTCGCGAATCTCTTCCTCGGGGACAAAGAGCCCGCTGCCGGCGGCCTGGTTGGCATATTGGGAGCGATAGGCCATCAACGCGGCGTGGCGCTGCTCGATGAAGGGCGTGATGTCCACGATGAAGCTGGGGCGCACATCGGCGTAGAGGCTGGCGTAGACGATCTTGAAGGGCCGATGCACCTGCGGTGCGGCCAACTGCGCCTTCGGCGCCACCTGCAATATCGCATCCGTTGGCGACTGCTCTGGATGCGCCGCAGGTGGTGGCGCGGGCAGATGTGCCAGGCCGGAGAGAAAACAGGCCTCGTAGCAAAGCGTGGCCGTGGTGGAGTGGTCCGGGTGGCGCGCTTGCCAATAGGGCAGAATGACCACGCGAGGGCGGAGGAGGCGCAGAACACGCACAATCTTGAAACGGTTTTCCAGGGTGTTTTCGACTGCTCCGTCGGGCAGGTCGAGCGCCTGCCGCCAGCCAACGCCTAAAAGACTGGCGGCTTCGGCGGCTTCGCGCGCGCGGTCGTCAGCGCTGCCGCGGGTTCCCGCCTCGCCCTGGGTCAGGTCGAGGATGGCGGTTCGCAGTCCGCGGGCGGCCATGCGCAGCAGCGTTCCGCCGCAGGTCTGTTCCACATCGTCGCGATGGGCGGCGATGGCCAGCACATCGGCCACGGCGTCAGGAGTCATGGGGTCGTCAGTAATCGGTGTTGTCGCTATCGGAATCCGCGTCCATGTAGGCCACATCATAAGCCGTGCCGGTCACCGTCACGTAATAGTTGTTGATGGCCGTGCCCGGTGACCATGAGCCTCCGGTCGCGTAAATGTACACCTGTCCACCCTCGGCCGTGTAGATCTTGTGCAGGCCGGTGACGGCGGCAATTCCGGTGGCGTCGCTGTTATAGGGCATCAGAGTTACGACTGGACTTGTCGCGTCGGCAATGTTGACCATCGACAGGCAGCCGAAGGGCAGATGCGCCGCCGCGCGCTCGCCATTGGTGCACTTGCTCATGCCGATCCAAAGCGTATTGTCGTCGGCCAGCACCATGCGGCTGACGGCGCCGGGTTCGCCGTCGCTGATCGAGAGCGGGGACGATGCCGTCATGGCCGTCTGCGCGCCGCTGGGCAGCGTCACCACCGTCAACATGCCGGTAAAGATGCTGCCGGACGATGGTGCGGCACCGGAGCATTGCGGCAACTGGGCGGAGGAAAGCGTGGTAGAAGCAACGCATTGGCCTGCAACGTAGAGTGTCGAGCTGTTGACGAGGGCGTTCGAGGCGCCTCCGGGAATGTCCACGGTGTCGCTTGCAAGGGTGCTTTGCGTGGGCATCGAACCCGACTCCTGGCCGGTGAGAAAGATGAAGGGCGCGATCGAAAGCGACGTGACCGCGGCGGTCGTTCCACCGCACTCCGGCCCGCAGTTCAGCACATAGGCCGTGCCACCGTCGGCGGAAAATACCGCTTTCACGGGCATATCGAAGGTGAGCGCGGCACCGTAGGGAGTTCCGGTCGAATCTACAGAGTCGGGACTTTCCGCTTCAAAGAGGCACCAGCCGGGCGCAGTTTGGGGTTCGCAATCCATGGCCGCCTTGGGCCAGGTGGTGGGTCCGCCGGAGTAGGCAGTGGTCTGGGCAGCGGTCAACTTGCGCGGATAGTACACATTATTCGAGTTCTGGGCGAAGATCAGGGCCACGGAACCGCCGGAGTTCACGCTTACCCGGTAGAGTTTGACCGGTGCGGCCAATGTGTAGGAGGTGGTCGTCGACCCCGATTTGTCCACGACCGTGAGCGTGTTCGATGTCTGGCTGGTGCCGAAGGTGTAAAGCTCGTTCGGGGTGATAAAGACGCTCGAATAAAGGCCGCTCAACCCGCCCACCGCGCCGCCGCTGCTCTCCTTGGCATAGTTGATCAGCGAAAGCGTGCCGCTGAGGGAGTTATAGATCGCGCCAAACAGCTCTTCGGGCATATTTTGGATGGTCGTCGGCTCAGAACCAGAAAATCCGGAGATGGTGAACGCCGGCCCCGTGTTATTGCTGTTGTACACATATCGGATGTCGTAGTAGGCGTCCACGAATTGAGCGGTTCCGGTGGATGAAGAACTGGGGTTCTGGATCGTGATCAGGACGCGATTGCGCAGCCCGCTGGGCGGCAGCGTCCGGCCGGCAAAATAGGTGGTGGAGCCACAACCTGCCACGACGATTGCAACCAGCAGGGATGCAGCCGCGCTGATCCAAAGACTTCTGTTGTTCAAGATCCCTACCCTCGACGGAAGAAGCGCCATGCTCCGCGCTGGATGCCCGCGGCCAGAGCCGCGGAGTGGACAAATTGAAGTAGTTGCCGGTCGAACGAACGGAGGCGGCAAACAGCCGTTCCGAAGCCCGCGCAACCCAAGTTTATGACTCCCGAAGTATAACAAAGCAGCCCGCCAGCACGGGCGTTTCCGGATTTCATGTTGCCGCGGCCCAGGTTTTCATCGCGTTCCCTTCCACCTGATCCAGGAAACCCAGTCGCCGGGGGCCCCGGTTCCCACCCCGGCGACGAAGACCGGTCGCTGGGGGCCCCGGTTCCCACCCCAGCGACGAAGACCGGTCGCTGGGGGCCCCGGCTCAATGGAATGATCCTGTCGGGAAAATTCTCCCTCGTGCGCCGCGCACCGAAAGGGCGGGGGATGGGAATTCGATTGGCGCACAAGGCCCGCTTGGCTTAGCATGACAGCAGAATGCCCCAATTTGCCAACATCTTCGCCAGCCGTCCCCTCCTCGCCGACGGCGCCATGGGAACCGTTCTCTACGCCCGCGGCGTCTTCATCAACCGCTGTTACGACGAGCTGAACCTCTCCGATCCCGGTTTGATTCTGGCCATTCACGAAGAATACCTGCAGGCGGGCGCGGATGTTCTTGAAACCAACACTTTTGGCGCCAACAGCTTCCGGCTGGCCCGCCATGGTTTGGCCGGAAAAGTGGCCGAGATCAATGCCGCCGGCGTGCGGTTGGCCCGTCAGGCCGTCGAGCATCTCAGAGAAAAGCAGGCCAGCGAGGCTTGGGTGGCCGGCTCGGTCGGCCCGCTCGGGGTGAGGCTGGAGCCGCTGGGCAAGACCGGCCTGGATGAAGCACGCGCCGCATTTGCCGAACAGATTCGCGCTCTGTCAGAAGCCGGTGTGGACCTGCTGAGCATTGAAACCATGCCCGCGCTGAACGAGGCCCGCGTGGCGCTCGAGGCGGCCCGCGAGACCGCGCCCGATCTGCCCGTGCTGGTGATGGTCACCGTGGACGACGACGGCAACTGCCTGGACGGCGCATCGCCCCAGCAGGCCGCGGCGCTGCTCGCCGAGTGGGGCGCCGGGGCCATCGGCGTGAACTGCTCGACCGGCCCCACGACGGTGCTCTCGGCCATCGAGGCCATGCGCTCGGCCACCACGCTGCCGTTGGTCGCCATGCCCAACGCCGGGATGCCGCGCGCCGTCGAGGGGCGCAACATCTATCTCTGTTCGCCGGAGTACATGGCCAGCTTTGCCAGGAAGGCCATCGCCGCCGGGGTGCAGATGGTGGGCGGCTGCTGCGGCACCACGCCCAACCACATCCGCGCCATGCGCTCGGCCATGCGCGCGCTCGATGCGCAGGCTCGCGTGGTGGTCGCCGGGGCCGCGCCGGCGCTGAATACCGAGACGCCGCCGGCTCCGCTGGGCGCGCGCTCCCGCATCGGGGCGCTGGTGGAAGCGGGCAGCTTCGTCACCCTGGTGGAGATTGTGCCGCCCAAGGGCATCAATTGCGTTCAGGAGATCGAGGGCGCGCGCATCCTGGCGCAGTTGGGCGTTCACGCCATCAATGTGCCCGACTCGCCGCGCGCCTCGGCGCGCATGAGCGCGCAGAGCCTGTGCATCCAGATTCAGCAGCACACCGGCATCGAGACGATTCTCCACTACACCTGCCGCGATCGCAACCTGCTCTCGATTCAATCGGACCTGCTGGGCGCCTCGTCCATCGGCCTGCACAACATTCTCTGCCTCACCGGCGATCCGCCCAAGCTGGGCAACTATCCCGACGCCACGGCGGTCTTCGACGTGGACTCCATCGGCCTGGTCAACATTGTGCGCCGGCTGAACCACGGGCTGGACATCGGCGCCAACTCGATCGGCGCCAGCACCAACTTCACCATCGGCGTGGCCGCCAACCCCGGCGTGCCGGACATCGAAAACGAGCTGCGCCGCTTCCGTTACAAGGTCGAGGCCGGGGCCGAGTACGCCATCACCCAGCCGGTCTTCGATCTGCGCCTGCTGGAGAGCTTTCTCGAACGCATCCGGGACCATCGGATTCCGGTCATCGCCGGCATCTGGCCGCTCACCAGCCTGCGCAACGCCGAGTTCATGAAGAACGACCTGCGCGTTTCCATGCCCGAGGAGATTATGCTGCGCATGGCCCAGGCCGACTCACCCGACGCCGCCCGCCGCGAGGGCATTCTGATCGCCCAGGAGATGCTCGAAGCGGTGCGGCCATTCGTTCAGGGCGTGCAGGTGAGCGCTCCCTTTGGCCGCTACACGGCCGCCGCCGAGGTGATCGCCTCGGTGCTGCCCAAACCGGTTTCGGAGTAACCGCCATGGCCTCGTTTGAAGATTCGCTGAAGAAGCTCGAAACCATCGTCGATCAACTGGAAAAGGGCGATCTGGCCCTGGAAGAGTCGCTCCGGCTCTTCGAAGAGGGCGTGGGACTGTCGGCCGCCTGCAAGGCCGAGCTGGATGCCGCCGAGGGCAAGGTGCAGATGCTGGTCAAGCAGCGCGACGGTTCGCTCAAGCCGGAGCCGTTCCTGACGGAAAAACCGTCTTAAAACATTTTTGCTTTTACTGTTGGCCTTTGTGCCCCATCCATTCCGCGTTTTTCAGCGGAATGGGTGGGAAACCAACAAAATTTCGGTCTACACAATTTGCAAGAACGGCTTCGACCGGACGGTTTGCGGCCAGGATCGACATTTGTGCTCTCCCACCCTTCGCCAAGAACGCGAAGGATGGGGCACCCAAAGCTTTGTTCACACTTGAATTCGATAAGGCTCGGAGCATTTTTCCGTGGCTGGCGAGGTGAACAAAATCGCGGGCGGAGATTTCTTTCGGCGATTGGCCGCCCGCGCTTTCTTCCTGAAAATTCTCCAATGCTGCTCCGCGGACAAAGGCCCGCCGGATGCCCTGCATCTGGACGTATTCCAGAAGCGGGCCGCAGCGGACACGCGCTCGACCGCTGCCCCGACCGCTGCCAGGAGCGCCGCTTGCACAAAATTCCGCCGACCAATCCGCCGGCCATTTCGCCGACCATTTCGCCGATGCGCCCCGCCTACGCCGAAATCTTTCGCTGCATCGGCCCGGCCTGCGAGGACACCTGCTGCCAGGGTTGGAGCGTGCCCATCGACCGGGCAGCCTACGAACGCTACCAGCGCCTGCCCGACAGCCCCTTGCGCGCGCTGATCGACTCGAGCGTCCTGGTCAACATCCAGCCGGTGAACGGCACCCAACCGGTGAGCTTCGCCACAATTCCGATGAACGGCGCGAACCAATGCCCGCTGCTCACCGAAGACCGCCTTTGCCGCATTCATGCCGAGCTGGGCGAGGGGTTTCTCTCCCACACCTGCGCCACTTATCCGCGCATTGTGAATTCGATCGACGGAGTTGAGGAGACGGCGCTGGCGCTCTCCTGTCCGGAGGCCGCGCGGCTGGTTCTTCTCAATCCGGAGCTGCTCAATCAGAACCTGATCGAGCCGGAGCTGCCTGATTTGAATCTGCCCGCGCCCGAATTGCCGGCGGCCACCGATGAACGGCCCGGCTGCGAGCTTGCCGGGAGGCCTTCAGCGGAGGAAAACTCCCCGCTGCTGTCCTGGTTCCAGCCCATCCGCCAAGCGGCGCTCGAACTGGTGGCCAATCGCGCCTATCCGCTCTGGCAAAGGCTCTTTCTTCTGGGCGTTTTCTGCCGCCGGCTGGATGCAATCGCGAGCGGCGAACTCCGGCGCGGCGTTCCGGCATTCCTGGCCGATTTCGAAGCCACGGTCGCATCGGGCGCCTTGCGGCCGGCCATGGAAACCCTTCCGCTCGATCGCACGGCCCAGTTGGACGTGGTGTTGCGGCTGGCCGGGCTCCTGCTGCACCGCTCCAGCGTGAGGCCGCGGTTCGTCGAGTGCGTCGAGGCTTTTACCGCGGGCATCGGCAACGGCCCCGGCGCGACGCTCGAGAGTCTCGCGGCCCGCTACGCCGAGGCGCACGACCGCTATTACGAGCCGTTTTTGCGCCGCCATCCGTACATTCTGGAGAACTTTCTGGTGAACACCATCTTCCGCTGCCGGTTTCCGCTGGGGCGGGAGGGAGCACCCGCGGGGAGGCCGCCTTCGATGGCGCGGGAGTTCGCTCTGCTGACGGCCCAGTTTGCGCTGATGAAGGGACTGCTGATCGGCGTGGCCGGCTTTCATCGCGAGAAGTTTTCAGCCGCCCGCGTGGTCCACACGATTCAGGCCGCCAGCAAGCACTTCGAGCATCATCCGGAGTTTCTTTCGCTGGCCTATGAACTGCTGGTGGAAAGCCGCATGGACGGCGCGCGCGGGCTGGCCATTCTGCTCAGGAATACGGCTCCGGAGGCAGGATCGAGCGCTGTCCGGCCTGCATCTCCGGAGGCGCAGGTTCCGGTTGCGCAAACGGAGCCGCCGGCGCCAGCTGCGTAGACCGGGCTGCGGGGTTGAGCCGGCGGGATTTCCTGGTTTCTGGGAACTTGTTGAAAATCGAACTCGATCCGGCAAATCCGCCCTCAGGGGCTAAAGCCCGCTGGTTTTGCTCGCTCTACGGCACGACTGAAGTCGTGCCCTGACACAAAACTGGGGTTTTCCAACAAGTTTCCAGTTCTATTGGTATAGAGGAAGGAACGTCCATCAGGGGCTAAAGCCCGTTGATGTAGCTCGACTTTGCGGCACGGCTGAAGCCGTGCCCTTTCAAAACCGCCCTACACCACAAAACCGCTCTATACCAAAAGTGAATTTGCTCTATTCCTTGCCTGCGGCTTTGGGCGAGCCTTTTGCCAGCCGCGCCAGGACCGCCAGTTCGCGCAGCACCTGGGCGATGGGACGGGCCGGCGTACCCCAGAAAACGGAGCCCGGCTTCATCCCGCCCAGCGAGAGCCGCTTGTGGCTGGGCACTCCGGCCTGCGCGCCCAGAATCACGCCGCCTTCGATCTCGACATGGTCGCCAATGCCCACCTGTCCGCCGAGCACCGCGCCCCGGCCCACCGTGCTCGATCCGCCGATACCGGTCATCGCCACCAGGATCACGTCCTGGCCGATCACGCAGTTGTGGCCGACGTGAACCAGGTTGTCGATCTTGACGCCACGGCCGATTCTGGTTTCTTCGAGGGCGCCGCGGTCGATGGTCGAGTTGGCGCCGATCTCCACGTCGTCTTCGATCACCAGCGTGCCCTGCTGCGGAAACTGGGTGTAGGCGCCGGTGGACGGGTCGCGCACGTAGCCGAAGCCGTCTGCGCCCAGCACCGCGCCCGCGTGGACGATCACCCGGTCGCCCAGCGTGGTCCCGGGATAGAGCACGGCGCGGGGATAGATGCGGCACTCCGCGCCGATGCACACGCCCTGGCCGACGACCGCGCCGGCCTCGATGCGGCTCCCCGCGCCGATGCGGGCCTCTTCGCCGATGATCGCGCCGGGGCCGACGCTCACGCCTTCGCCCATTTCAACCTGCGCGCCGACCACGGCCGTGGGGTGAACCCCGGTGGGCGGCGCTGTCGGATGGAGCAGCCGGGCGGCGCGGGCAAACCACAGCCGCGGCTCAGGAGCCTCGACGGCGCATTTGTCCTCAGGGCAAGCCGCGCCATCGCCCGCGGCCAATACGACCACCCCGGCCCGGCTGGCGAAGGCCTGGGCTGCCGAGGCCGCATCCTCGGCAAAAACCAGTTCGCTGGCCGAGGCCTGGGCGACGGAGTTCACGCCTTCGACCTCTCGATCCGGGCTTCCCGCGGCCAGCTTGCCGCCCAGAGCTTCTGTCAAATCGCTCAGCTTCATGGCTCTCTCCTTTGCAGCCTGTGGTGAAAGTCGAAAATGCTGGAAACCGTCCCTCGGGGGCTAAAGCCCGCGTTTGTTTTATCGCGTTTATGGCACGACTAAAGTCGTGCCCTTTCAAAACCAGACTTTCACCACGGGCTGTTCGCGCATTTCAGGGCTTAATAGATTCCCGCTTCGCCCGTTGGCCGGGTCTTCCAGCGGCGGTGGATCCAGAGCCACTGGTCAGGATAGCGTCGAATCCAGCTCTCGGTCACCTGGGCGCATTGCCCGGTGGCGGCGTGGATGTCGGCCTCGGCGTCGGCTGTGCGTTGCAAAGCCAATTCCGGGCCGAAGTGCAGAACGTACCGGCGCTGGCTGGGCTCCCATAGCATGAAGCCCGGCAGCACGGCCGCGCCGGTTTTGAGCGCCACCCGCGCCAGGCCCGATGCGGTGCAGGCCGCGTGGCCGAAGAAATCCACGAAGATCCCCTGCGGCGGGGTCATGTTGGTGTCCATTAAAATGCCCACGGTCTCGCCCTTGCGCATGGAAGTGAGCAGGCCGCGGGCAAAGTCGTCCTTGTGCAGAACGCGGTTGCCGTGCAGGCAGCGGATGCGGTTCACATACGCGTCGAGCCGGCGATTGTCGAGCCGGCGGATCACCATGCTCATGGGATGGCCCATCAGGGAGTGGTAGAAGCTGGAAAGCTCCCAGGCGCCCAGGTGGCCGGTGACGATCAGGACGCCCTTGCCCCGGGCCTCAGCGGCCAGGAAGTGATCGAGTCCCTCGACGCCGATCCAGCCGCGGGTGTTCTCGGCGGTGTAGCGGCTCATCCGGCAGAACTCGACCAACTGCCAGCCCAGGTGGCGGAAAACGCCGCGCAGAATGCGGTTGTGCTCCTCGGCGCCGAGCTCAGGCAGGGCCAGTTGCAGGTTACGCTCACCCACGCCGCGCAGACGGCCGAGGGAGCGATACACGCCCCACGCGAGCAGGTTCGCCAACTGCCGGGCGCACCGGCGCGGCAGCCATCCCAGGGTGCGCGCCACAACCAGTACGAGCCAATACTCTAAATTCTCACGCATGATTCAAGGTAAAGTTCAAGTTTAGTTCCCTGGCGCGCCGGTTCGAGCGCACAAAGCAAAAGAGGGGCAGCCCAGCGGACCGCCCCTCTCGTTTCTTTTGGGTTTGAATCTTCGCTATTGTTGGTTTTTGGCCTGAACGAAGTGGTGCGCCACGTCGCGGACAAAAGGCACCGCTCCGGCAGGAACCGGAACATGGCCGTGGAGAACGGACTCGAAGCTGTGCGGCGCGCCGTAGTAGAGCTCCGTGTCCTCCTTGTTCTGGCTGACGCTGGTGCCGTCCAGGTCGATGCCGGCAAACAGGCCCTTGTTGCGCGAGTAGCTGAGCAGCTCCGCGTTCATCTTCCAGTCGGTGGAGGCTTGACCGGCTGCGGCCGACAGGGCCGGCCGCCGCGGAGGCGTCGCCGCCAATCTTGAATTTGCTCTTCAGCAGATCCTGGAAGCCGCGGTCATTGACTGCCACCAGCACCAGGTCCGTGGACTGGCCGCCAATTTGCAATCCAAATGAGCCGCCGGCCATGCGAATGAAGACCGGCCCACTCCAGCCGTGGCCGGTGCGGCAGGTCACGACGCCCTGGCCATACTGCGCACCCCAGATGAACGCTCCCTTCTTCATTCCCGGCACCACGCCCACGCAGGTCGCCTGCTCCAGAATGTCGAGCGGGATGCTGTTGTCCGGAGCTTCCATGATCTGGTTCAGAACGATTTTGGCGGCATCGATGCGATCCTGCAAATCCTGCATGCTGGAGGCGGCGAACGCGCCCAATGGAAGCATGAAACAGAGGCAAATCGCTGCAAATGTCTTCTTCATACGGGTTATCCTTTCCATTCCGCGGCCTCAGGAGGCGCGGGTTATTGGGTCATCGCGGTTGAGCCCTGGAAAACCTGGGCAGAGCGGCCTGTAAACGACGGCTCTGCATTGGAGGGGAATGTGGAATATCCTGGCCTTCCGCCGAACCTCGCCACCAGGATATTCCCCAAACAGGCTACAACATCCCAGCTCGAACGCACATCCTCAAAAGCCCGGAAAAACGCTCGGCCGGATCAGAGAATCAAGAGCGGGGGGCAAATGGCTTGGATCACGCCCTGCGCAATTGGACGCCGGGCGAGGATAAAGGTTTGGAATACCCAGGATAAAGTTCGGCCAATAGACTGGAAAGAATCAGCTTCCATGCGAAAGCAGGCAACCGGGGCACCGCATCGGGACCGTCGCATCCGGTTCCGAGCCCGCCTTTGAAAGACGGACAAAAGGGGGAGGGGGGGAGGGCTGAACGGAAGCAGCCTCAGGTCAGGGATTTCGAGACGATCACGAAAAAAGTAGGAGTTCCCAGGCGTCATGTGAAACATGCTGCCTGGGAACTCCTTTCCCCAGATCTGCGTTGTTTCTGTACACATATTCTTAGAAATCTCAAATTTGGACAAGATTACAGAATGAGCATGGACTTTAGTACCCATTTGACGGTTACCCATAGGTAACCGTCAAACGATTCTCTCTGAAGGAAAAATCGGGCCCTGACGCCGGTCTCCCTGGCGGCGATCCGCGCGACGGCGCTCAACGAATCCTGCTGCGTGGAGCAGCGCGGGGTTGGACGCGCGCATGAGGAGATTGATCCGGTTTTCCGCGCCCGTTTTCCGCAGCAGGCGGCCTACGTGGCCATGGACGGTGCGCTCCTCAATGCCCAGTTCACGGGCAATCTCGCGATTGGAACGGGCCTGGAGGATCAGGTCGAGCACCTGGCGTTCGCGGTGGGTCAGATGGGGGGCGGCGTTCTGGGGGCTGGTCTGGGCGGTCCCCAGCAGCCGGTCGATGAGCTTGGAGAGCAGCCGCCGCGGAGCCCAGATGGAGCCGCTGGTGACCACTTCGACGGCCTGGCGCACCATCCGCGGGCCAGCTTTCAGATTGAGGTAAGCCCGGGCGCCGGCCACGATCAGATCCATCACCAGGTTGTCGTCTTCCTCGGGGCCGATGACGATCAAGCGCATGTCGGGGCGCTTGCGCCGGATGGACTCGATGGATTCCACGCCGGCCGAGGGAGAGTTGAGGTCGACGATCAGGTAGGCCAGCGAAGAGTCGGCCAACAGCTCTTCGATGTTGCCAAAGAACGGAGCCAGCGGCGCATCGTTCTCGCCGGACCGGTCGTCGAAGATGCTGGCCAGACCTGCCAGACGGATCGGCTCATCGGTGAGAACGCCGATACGAACCGGGTCAGGTTGCTTGGTCGAGTTCATCGTATGCGCCCTTCTGGTGCGAGCAGCAGAACCGTCCTTCGGTGACCAGCCGCATTGCCATCGGTTGCCAGATTGAATTCAAGCACACCCGCCAACCGGCGCCGATGACCTTCCAGCTCAATTCCCAGAGCGAATTTTCTCATGGCATCGAGGAGGAAACATTCCCTCAGGGGCTAAAGCCTGCGAATCTTGCACCCTTTACGGCACGGCTGAAGTCGTGCCCTGACACAGAGCCTGAAGGTCTTCCAACAAGCTCCTAAAGCTTTGGAAGCACAATCCCCTTTTGATTCTGGTACTTGCCTTTGCGGTCGGCATAGCTGACCTCGCAGGGCTGGTCGGAACGGAAGAAGAGAATCTGGCACAAACCCTCGTTGGCGTAGATCTTGGCCGGCAGCGGGGTGGTGTTAGAGATTTCGAGCGTCACGAATCCCTCCCACTCCGGCTCGAACGGCGTCACGTTGACGATGATTCCGCAGCGCGCATAGGTCGATTTTCCGACGCAGATCGTCAAAACGTCCCTGGGAATGCGGAAATATTCGACCGAACGGGCCAGGGCGAAGGAATTCGGCGGCACAATCACCGAATCCGCCTGGACGCTGACGAAGGAGCGCTCGTCGAAGGCCTTGGGGTCGATGATGGCGCTGTTGACGTTGGTGAAAATCTTGAATTCGTCGCTGACGCGCAGGTCATAGCCGTACGAGGAGAGTCCATACGAGATGACGCCGGTGGCCACCTGTTTTTCGCTGAAGGGCTCGATCATGCCGTGCTGGACCGCCTGTTCCCTGATCCAACGGTCGCTTTGAATGGACATACATCTCCTGTTCCGGGTCTGGTTTGCAATCGGACGCGCGATGGCCTCGCAGGACCCTCGCAGGACATTGACCAGCCTGCACCATCTTACGGAATCGCGCGGCGATCTTTCAATCGATCCGCCGCGAGGAGGTTTTCCGGGCGTTGAAAGGCGGGTTGATTGCTTCCCGCGGCCGGTTTTTCGCCGAAAATGCCGGGGATGGCAAAGGATTTTCGCCTTGCGTCTTCCAAGCGAGCCGGAAAACCTGTAGCATCGCACCTGTTGCTCGTAGTAAAGTCAATTCAGTTGTGCCAGCGAGGTACCCCATTGATTAAGCAGGACATCGTCCATCACGTCATCGAGCGCACGGGCCTGCCCCGCACCAAGGCGGAGGCTGCCGTGGATACAGTCTTCGAGGGCCTGAAGCAGGCTTTGACGGCCGGCGAGCGCATTGAGTTGCGCGGCTTCGGCGTCTTCAGCGTCCGCGCCCGCAAGACCGGCATTGGCCGCAATCCCCGCACCGGCACCGAGGTGAGCATCACGCCCGGCAAGGCGGTGCGCTTCAAACCCGGCAAGGAACTGCATGTGCTGGAGACCGGCGAGGCAGCGAAATAAAGCCGCGGCGGCGATGAGCCGTACCTCTGTTGCTCCCGTCTCAGCCATCAATCTGAGTGGGGGACAGGACCGCAGCCAGCTTTTGTTCCTACGCAGCCCGATGAAACGGCGCGATCTTGGGCTGTTTCTTCTGGGATGCCTGCCAAATATCGTAGTCGGTTTGCAACTCATACCAGATTTCAGCGTGGGTGCCAAACGCGGCGGAAAGACGCAGCGACATATCGGCCGAGATGCCAGCCCTGCCGTTGAGGATGCGGGAGAGCGTTGCGCGGGAAACCTGCAAATGTTTTGCGGCGCTCGTTACGTCCACGTCGCCCAGAAACTCCCGTAGCACTTTGCCTGGGTGCGGCGGGTTGTGCATGCGCATATCGTTTCTCCTAGTGGTAATCCTGATAGTCGACGAGAATCGCATTTTCGCCCTCGAAGGTGAAGGTCAAACGCCAATTGCCATTCACCTTCACCGTCCAATGGCCCTTGAGATCGCCCCGCAACGGGTGCAATCCCCATCCTGGAGCATCCATGTCGCTCGCGCTCCTGGCCCGATTCAACTGAAAGAGTTGAACGGAGAGTCTGGCGGCATGGGAAGGCTGAATTCCGGTTTTCCTCCCGGTAGCGAAGAATTTTTCGATTCCACGATGCCGGAAGCTTTTGATCATGCGTATAGTGTGGCGCGCCACTTCTCACTTGTCAAGGGAGACAAATTACAGTTTTCGTGAGGAACTGCTCCAAGCGGTTGCGAGCGAATAGCGAGCGGTTGGCAGCGCCGCAAGTGCTTACATCAGGCGGAGCGCGTCCACGTCCACGATGAGATTTTTGCGCGGGATTCCTGCTTCCGTGGCGTGCGTGAGCATTGCGCGCAGGGCGGCGTTGAGCGCCTTGCGCGAGGCTGCCTTCAGGATCATGTGAAAGCGGTAAACGCCCTTGATGCGGGCGATGGGCGCGGTGCAGGGGCCGAGCACGCGCACCGCTCCGCTGTTCTGGCTAGCCCCGGCGTTCTGATTTTGGGCGAGAAATTTGCCCAAGACAGCCGACCAGCCCGCCGCTTCTTCGAGTTTTTGCGATTGCACCAGTACGTTGGCCAGCACGCCGAAGGGCGGGTAGTGCATCCAGCGGCGGTACTTCAGCTCCTGCTCGACGAAGGCCGCGTAATCGTGGCGGCTGGCGGCGAGGATGGCGTAGTGGTCGGGGTAGTAGGTTTGGACGACGACGCGGCCCGGCAGGTCGCCTCGTCCGGCGCGGCCCGAGACCTGGGTCATCAACTGGAAGACGCGCTCGGCGGCGCGGAAATCGGGCATGGAGAGCGCGTGGTCGCAGCCGACGACGCCCACCAGCGTGACGCCGTGAATGTCGTGGCCTTTGGCGATCATCTGCGTGCCGACGAGCAGGTTGATCTCGCCCGAGTGAAGGCGGGCCAGCAGGCGTTCGAGGTCGTAGCGCCCGCGGACGGTGTCGCGGTCCATGCGGCCGATGCGCGCCTGGGGAAAGATTTCGCCCAGCCGGAGTTCACCCTGTTCCGAGCCCGCGCCCAGGTAGTAAAGGTGCTCGCTCGAGCACTTGGGGCAGCGGGCCGGGACGGCGCGGCGGAATCCGCAGTAGTGGCATTCGAGGCGCTGGCCTTCGCGGGCCAGACCCGCATCCAGAGACTCGGAAGCAGGCGGCTTGTGGTGGGTGAGCGCGATGGCGCAGTTCTCGCACTCGAGCTTTTCTCCGCAGGCGCGGCAGAGGACGGCAAAGGAAAAGCCGCGGCGGTTGAGCAAGATGAGCGCCTGCTCGCCGCGGTCGAGAGCCTGCTGGGTCTGCTGGACGAGTACGCGGGAAAAAAGCTGTTCCTGTCCGGTTTGCTGAAATTCCTGGCGCATGTCGACCAGTTCGACCTCGGGCAGGGGGCGGTTCATGACCCGGTCGCGCATTTCGATGCGCTGGTACTTGCCGGCGGCCGAGTTTTGCCAGCTTTCAAGCGAGGGCGTGGCCGAGCCCATGACCACCACCGCGCCTTCGATCTTGGCCCGCATGACGGCCACGTCGCGGGCGTTGTAGCGCGGGGTTTCCTCCTGCTTGTAGCTCTGGTCGTGCTCCTCGTCGATCACGATCAAGCCAAGATGGGGCGCGGGGGCGAAGATGGCCGAGCGGGTGCCGACGACGATGGGCGCATCGCCGCGCCGGATGCGCCGCCACTGTTCGCTGCGCTCTTCGGGCGTGAGCGCAGAGTGGAGCAGCGCGACCTTTTCGCCGAAGGCCGCGTCCAGCAGGCCCACGGTCTGCGGCGTCAGGCCGATCTCGGGCACCAGCAGGATGGAGGACAAACCGCGGTCGAGCGCCCGCTGCATCGCCGCCAGATAGACCGCCGTTTTGCCCGATCCGGTGACGCCGTGGAGCAAAAAAGGATGAAATCCTCCCAGAACGGCAGCCAGCGAGGCCAGAGCCTCCATCTGCGGCTCGTTGAGCGGAAAGGGTCCGGGTTGGTCCTGCAAGCCGCCCAGGCGGAAGGCGGCCGGGCGTTCTTCGATGCGGACCAGGCCGCGCCGCACCAGGGTTTGGAGGGTGGAAGAGGGCAGCTCCCGGCGGCGCAGCTCGGCCAGGGGCAGCTCATTGCCGCAGGCCGCCAGCTCGGCCAGAATGGCCTGCTGTTTGGCGGTCAGGGCGGGCAGACGGGCTTCGGGAATGAGCACCGCAAAGCGCTCCATGCGGCGCGCGTCGCGCTCGACGGCCGCCGTCTCGCGGGCGATCCATTTCTTGCGCAGGAGGCTAGCCAGAACAGGCAGCGTGGCCGCCGTGGCCGTCCGCAGCGTGGAGACCTTCACCGCATCGCCCTCGGCCAGACGTTCCAGAACCCGCCGCTCCAGATCCTGCTCCTCGGCGGAAAGCTTGCTCTTGCCCCTGCTTCTGCCCTTGGATTCGGCGGAAAAGAGCGGCTTTGTGGCCGGGCGCGGATTCGGTTCCGCCGAAAAATCCTCTGAGAAATTCAGCGATCGAGATTCAACGCCGGGCTTCTCCGGTTTGGCCTTCGATGCCGTGAAATCGCGCCCTTCGAGAGCCGCCGCCAGCACATCGCGGCCCAGATCGGTGATCCGGTAGTAAACCGTTCGCCGGACCTCGGCCATCAACGGCAGCATTCCGCGCAGCACCTCGCCCAGCGGAGCCAGGTAGTACTGGGCCATCCACTCGGCCAGTTTGAGCAGGCTGTCGCTCAAGAGCGGTTCGTCGTCCAGCACCGCTTCGAGGTAGCGCGTCTCGAAATCGGCCGGAGCCTTGAAGTTGACCTCGGTCACCACGCCGATCAGTTTTTCGTTGCGAAAGGGAGCGATGACGCGTGCGCCCCGCTGCGGCCGCTGCCCCGGCCGCACGGCGTAAGTGAACGCGCGGTCGAGCGGCACAGGCAACGCGACTTCGCAATAGGTGGGCATGGGCGGCAAGAACCAGTGTAGGGGATCGAGGGAAGGGAAAATGGCGGCCGGCGCAGATTGGGTCCGTTTCTCCGCTTGCAAACCGGCGCGCAGACCGTACAATTCCTGCTGATGAACCCTGTAATCTCAGCCGCCGTTTCCGCGCCCGTTTCCTCTGCCGTTCCTGCGCCTGATCCCGCCGCGCTC
Source organism: uncultured Acidobacteriaceae bacterium (assembly GCA_963788415.1). Lineage (GTDB taxonomy): Bacteria > Acidobacteriota > Terriglobia > Terriglobales > Acidobacteriaceae > Telmatobacter. The sequence continues at coordinate 20,696 of CAWBHO010000090.1, forward strand.
GTCCCGTCCAAGCCGGGTGGCCCGGTGACGCTGGCCGTCGACATTGGCGGCTCGGGGCTGAAGGCGATGCTGCTCGATGCGGCCGGAGAGCCGCTGAGCGAGCGGCTGCGGATTGTGACCCCGGAGGTGCCCACGCCGCGGGCGGTGCTCGTGGGTCTGGACGAATTGCGCCGGCAGTTACCGGATTTCGATCGCGTTTCGGCTGGCTTTCCGGGCATCGTCAAGCGCGGCGTGACCATTCTTTCCGTCAATTTGCACCCGGACTGGGCGAATTTCCCCTTGCAAGACAAGCTGGCCGAGCGCTGGGGCAAGCCGGTGCGGGTGGGCAACGACGCCGATCTGGCCGGTTATGGCGCGATCGAAGGCCAGGGCGTGGAGCTGGTGCTGACGCTGGGCACCGGGCTGGGATCGGCGCTGTTCACCAATGGCCACCTGGTTCCCGGCCTGGAGCTGAGCCTGCACCCGTGGCGGAAGAAGGGCATGAACTACGAGGATTACCTGGGGCGGCGCGGGTTGGACAAGTTCGGCAAGGCGCGCTGGAACGACTTTCTGGAGGCGGCGATCCGGCAGACCGAGACGCTCTTCAACTGGGACCACCTCTACCTGGGCGGCGGCAACACGAAAAGGATTCTCTTCACGCCGGCCGCGAATGTGAGCATCGTTTCCAATCGGGCCGGGCTGCTGGGCGGCGTGTTCCTGTGGCGGGATCAGGGGTGAGGCGCGGGGATTCGGCGGGCGGCGCGATTTGAACCGGAGGCCGATCCGCGGCGCGCATTTCGCCGGCCTGCCAGGCATACTTTTGGAGTGTTCGCCCGATGTCGTCGAGTGGGCTTCATGCGTCCCACCCTAGCCGCAAAAACAAGAACGCGGCGAGGGTGGGGCACCCGGTGTACGGGCCTGAAGGCCGATTTGCCGCCCGTGTTTCACGGACGGGATGAGTCCTGGGCTGCTTCTTTGAAGGCCTCGCGGGCGGCGGCGATGGTGGCGGCGACCTCTGCCTCGCCGTGCGCCGTGCCCAGGAAGGCGGCTTCAAACTGCGAAGGCGGAAGCCAGACGCCCCGATCCATCATCGCCCGGTGGAAGCGGCCGAAGGCGGCAGTGTCGCACTCTGCCGCCTGGGCGTAGTTGGTGACCGGCCCGGCGGTGAAGAACCAGGTCCACATGGAGCCGACGCGGTTGAGGGTGAGCGGAACGCCGGCGCGGGCGGCTTCAGCGGCCACGCCCTCGGCGACGGCTTTGGCCGTGGCTTCAAGCTGCGGGTAGACCTGGGCGGCGTGCTCTTGCAGATAGCTCACGGTGGCGATGCCGGCGGCCATGGCCAGCGGATTGCCGCTGAGGGTTCCGGCCTGATAGACCGGCCCGAGCGGGGCGAGCAGGTCCATGAATTCGCGCTTGCCGCCGAAGACGCCCACCGGCAGGCCTCCGCCGACGATCTTGCCCAGCGTGACCAAATCGGCGTCGAAGCCGTAAAGCTCCAGCGCGCCGCCCAGAGCCACGCGGAAGCCGGTCATCACCTCGTCGGCGATCAGGAGCGCCCCCTCGCGCCGGGTGAGCGCGCGCAATCCGGCCAGGAAACCGGCGGCGGGCGGGATGCAGCCGGCGTTGCCCACGACCGGCTCCAGGATCACGGCGGCGATCTGGCCGGGATGGGCGGCGAAAGCGGCTTCGACGGCGGGCAGATCGTTGTAGGGCAGGGCGAGGGTGAGGCGGGCAATCTCCTCCGGCACGCCGGCCGAGCCGGGAATTCCAAACGTGGCGACGCCTGAGCCGGCCTTGACCAGCAGGCCGTCCGAGTGGCCGTGGTAGCAGCCCTCGAATTTGACAATGATCGTGCGCCCGGTGGCGGCGCGGGCGAGGCGAATGGCGCTCATCGTGGCCTCGGTTCCGGAGCTGACGAAGCGCAGTTTTTCGATGGCCGGAAAGCAGGCGACGACACGCTCGGCGAGGTCGGCCTCGGCGGCCGTCGAGGCTCCGAAGCTGGCCGAGCGGCGGGCGGCGCGCTCGATGGCTTCGACGGCGGCAGGAAAGGCGTGGCCCAGGATCATCGGTCCCCAGGAGCCGAAGTAGTCGATGTACCGGTTGCCGTCGGCGTCGGTGAGCCGGGCTCCCTGAGCGCTCTCGACAAACGGTGGCGCGCCGCCCACCGCGCTGAAGGCCCGCACGGGTGAGTTGACGCCGCCGGGAAAGAGGCGTTCGGCGCGTTGCTGGAGGGCTTGGGAACGGGTGCGTTTGGGGGCTGGAATCCGTGAATTCATGGTGAATTCAGTATAGTAGGAGGAAAACTCGCGCCTGGTTTGAATTGAATCGCCGGGGCTGAATTGAATTGCGCGGGCGGCGGTTCGCATCCCGTTGAGGGTGAGCGACTTTTCAGAATCGGACGGCCAGCTTCTGGTTCTCTACGATGGCGGCTGCGGATTGTGCGGCAGCGCGGTCGGGTGGTTTGCGCGGCGCGACCGGAGGCGGCGGCTGCGGTTTGCGGCCTTCGATGCGGTGCAATTTGCCGGACTGCTGGCGCGGCAGGGAATCGCAGTGCCGGATGCGGGGCAGGGGCTGGACAGCATTTTGGTGGCGCGGGGGCTGGGCGGAGCGGCGGAGGCTGTTCTGACGCGCTCGGAGGCAGTGCTGGCGCTGTTGGCCGAGCTTCCGCGGCCCTGGCCGGAGGTTGCCGCTGTGCTGCGACTCATTCCGCGTCCCGTGCGCGACCTGGGCTATCGATTCATCGCTCACTGGCGCGCTCGCATCGGGAGGCGGCTGGAACTCTGCCCGATTTTTCCTTTGTCGGCGCCGGCGGAGTCCTGCAATCCGCCACCTCCTGCTTCAAATGCTGATAAAATCGACCTTTAGGCCAGCAGTACAGCAGCGGAAACCCATCCGCGGAAAGTCTTTACCGTGCCTGACGAACCCAAATCCAAATCCGTGACCTACGCCGACGCCGGCGTGGACATCAGCAGTGGCGACCGCGCCAAGGAGCGCATCAAGTACCTGGCGCAGAAGACCTTCAACCGCAACGTTCTAGGCGGGATCGGCGGCTTCGGAGCGCTGTTTCGCCTGGATTTGCAGCGTTGGAAGAGCCCCATTCTGGTCAGCTCGGCCGACGGGGTGGGCACCAAGCTGAAGGTGGCCTTCGAGATGGGAATGCACCACACGGTGGGCGCGGACCTGGTGAACCACTGCGTGAACGACGTGGCCGTCGAGGGCGCGACGCCGCTGTTCTTCCTGGATTACTTTGCCAGCGGAAAGCTGGACGCCGAGGTGACGGAAAACGTGATCACCGGGATGGCCGAGGCGTGCCGGGCCAACGGATGCGCTCTCATCGGCGGCGAGACGGCGCAGATGCCGGGCTTTTATGCCGATGGCGAGTACGACCTGGCGGGGTTCATCGTGGGCGCGGTGGACCGGGAGAAGCTGGTGACCGGCGCGGGGATCAAGGCGGGCGACGTGCTGATCGGGCTGCCCTCGACCGGGCTGCACACCAACGGCTACTCGCTGGCCCGCAAGCTGTTTTTCGAGGTGGCCGGGTACAAGCCGTCGCAGTATGTGACCGCCATCGGGGAAAAGGCCGGCGCGGCGCTGATGAAGACTCACCGCAGCTACCTCCACCTGATTCAAAAACTGGTGGCGGCGGGTTTGACGACGGGCATGGCCCACATTACCGGCGGCGGCATCACGGAAAACCTGCAACGCATTCTGCCTAAAAATGTTACGGCGCAGATTGAGATCGGCTCGTGGCCCGTGCTGCCGATCTTCGAGCATCTGCGCGAGCTGGGCCAGGTTTCGCAGGAAGAGATGATGCGCACCTTCAACATGGGCATCGGGCTGATTGCGGCCATCCCGGCGGCCAAGTTTACGCGCGCCAAGAACCTGATGGACCGGGCCGAGGAGAAGTTCTACGTCGTGGGGCGGGTGGCCAAGGGCGAGCGCCGGGTGCAGTACACCTAGATTGGTTGGAGTGCGGTCTGAGGAATTGAAGGGTGCGAGCTTCAGTGGAGGGTACGGGCTTTAGCTCGTACATCACTTCGTCGAATGAGCGCGGGGCTTTAGCCCCTGAGGGAAATCTTGGAACCCGCTTCGAATGATCGCCTTCTCCGCCTCGGAATCCTGCTCTCCGGGCGGGGATCGAACTTTGTGGCTATCGCAGAATCGATCCGAGCCGGACGGCTGCGGGGCGTCGAGATCGCCGTCGTGATTTCCAATGTGGCCGAGGCCGGCGGGGTGGAGGCGGCGCGCGCGTTGGGCCTGCCCGCCGAGGTTTTTCCGTCCAAGGGCCGCAAACGCTCCGAGCACGACGCCGAGGTGATGGCGAGTTTGCGGGCGCGTGGCGTGGATATGGTCTGCCTGGCGGGCTACATGAGGCTGTTGTCGCCGGAGTTTGTGGCCGCGTTTCCCAACCGGATTCTGAACATTCATCCTGCGCTCTTGCCGGCCTTTCCGGGCCTGGACGTGCAGCAGCAGGCCCTCGATTACGGCGTAAAGATTTCCGGCTGCACGGTGCATTTTGTGGACGATCAGACCGATCATGGGGTGATCGTTCTGCAACGGACGGCGCCGGTGCTTGACGGCGACGACGCGCACTCGCTGGCCGAGCGTATTCTGGTTGAGGAGCACATCGCCTACACCGAGGCGATCCGGCGCGTGGCAAGCGGAGAGTACGAGATCCGGGGCCGGCGGTTTGTGAAAAGGAACTCGTAAATCGCTTCCTGGACACAGGGGATTTGGAGCGATTCGCAGGGCATGGAAACAAGCTGTCTGGAGCCGGATTTTTTCGACGCCAAGCCTTCCGCATCGAAGCTATGATGTAAATAGATGATTCTAGAAATCTTATAATCTCCCCATCTTTGCACTGAATTAACCCCGGATTGCCTAGCCTTAGAGATAGCCAGAAATGAAGCGGACGTGCCGTGCCCGGCGAATGAGATCGCCCTCCCCCCGCGGACGGGCTCCGGGGCGCGGGACCGCTTCAAATCTGCACTTGAGCGGCTCTTTGCGCCGGGCTCCGGACGAAACCACGGCGAAGCCCGGCGGTGGAGAGCTGCGACCCAATCAAGGCCAGGGACCGGCCCGCAACGGAGCTGGTTCCCGGCGCAACGCACGCCCGCTCTTGCGGCCCATCTCCTATCGACAATCCGGGACTTTCGGCAATCCAGGAGTTTTGACGATTGAGGACAAGCCCGACCGGCGGCCGGCAGTCGGAAGGCCGCTGGAATGCCTGCTCAGGGCGGGTGAGCCGCCGCGCTGAGGGGTGATTCCGGCCTTGCCTTGCGCGCCTGCGTCGGTCGACGGGTTGTGCCTGCGAGAGCATTTCTCCTCCTGCTGAAAGTGGGTTTCTTCTACCCCGTGCCGCCCGCGAAAGCAAGAACGCGCCGAGAGTGGGGCAGCCGGAAATCGGGGAGAAATCCTCTCAATTGCACGTAAACCAGGGCGGCTGCGGCTGCCTTTTTGCTTTTCAAAGGAGCTTTTTCGATGAATCCGATTTCGAATATCTGGAACCACCCGAAGACCTCGGCAGCCGGAGTGCTGATCGCGGTTGTCACCATTGCCGGCGTCTTCTCGCAGCAGGGCATTACGCTGGGCCACGTGGGCAACGGCACGATCGTATCGCTCGTGAGCGCTCTGGCCACCGCGTTTCTGGGGCTGCTGGCCAGGGACCCGGCGAGCCAGCCCGCCGCGTCCGGCTCGACCGCCAAACTGGGCGCGTGGGCGCTGATTGCCCTGTTGCTGCCGCTGCCGTTCATGGGCGGCTGCTCGGGGACGAGCGTGGCGCAGAACATTGTGAACTGGACGCCGGCTCTGGAATCCGCCGTGGCGACGGTGGACTCGACCGGCGCGCTGCTGGTGCCGGCGGATGCAGCGATCTTCGCCGCCGCTACGGCTGGCTTTGACGCGGCCTCCAGCGTTCTGGTGAATGAGGCCAGGGCCTACTTGGCCAATCCGACGGCCAGCGTGCTCGCGCAACTGCAAGCCGCCGTGGTGACGTTTCAGCAGAATGTGAATGCTTCGCTGCTGGCGGCGGCCAAGATTACCAATCCCAACAGCCAGGCCCATGTTCTCAACGCGATCAACGGGGTCGCCACGATTGTGACGGCGCTTTTGGCGCTGGTCACCTCCATCAGCAGCAAGGCCGAAGTGGCGCGGATGGCCTCCGAATCGACCATCAAGCTGGCCTCGGTGCGGACTTATCAGGATGAAGGCAAGGCCGCCGCGGTGGTGGCCGCGCATTATGGAGAGCCGGTCGAAGTGGCGCAGGCTCAGGTGGCACAGGTGGAGTTGAGCGCGGTCCGGGCGGGGTTCTAGTCCTTTGGCCGCGTAATTTGTCGTTTCCCAGGTCTCAGAAGCGAGACCTCCACCCCACGGACGAAGACCTGTCCGTGGGGACCCCGGACCTGGGGCACCCAAACTGTTGCAGCTAAATTACGAATGCACCAAGTCACGGTGCCAGGCGGGCCGCGCGGACGATGGCCTCCGCGGCCTGGTCGGGGGTGAGCGCATCGACGGCGATGGAAATGTGCGCCGTGCGGTAGAGCGGAAGGCGCCGCTGGTATCGGCTTTCAAGGTTGGCCCGGTCGGCGAGAATGGGGCGCGTCTGGTCGCTGCCGCCGCAGCGGGCGAGGGTGGTGGCCAGCGCAACCTCGAGATGGACGAGCAGGGTACCGGGGGTGGTCAGGAGCAGCGCGCGGGTCCTGGCGTCTTCAATTGCCCCGCCGCCCAGGGCCACGACCATCCGGTCGCGGGCGGCCAACCGGGCGATGGCCGCCTGCTCCCGCGCGCGGAACTCGGGCTCGCCGTGGCGAGAGAAGATTTCGGCGATGGCGATGCCGGCCTCAGCCTCGATCACCTCGTCCACATCGGCGAAGCTCCAACCCAGCCGGGCGGCAACCAGCGGCCCGACGGTCGATTTGCCCGAACCCATGAAGCCGGTGAGCGCGATGCGGCGCGGCGGGTTGGAGGCTTCGGGTGGGGCGGATTGACTCATGGATTCATCCCTGGGTTTGGAATCTGCTCTTCCTGTTCAGTATAGGGAAGCTTCGGGTTCTGTATAAGAAAGCTCCGATTCAGTAGAGGGACGCTCATGGCTCAACGGTTCAGCGCCCGGCGTGTCAGTGTCCGGCGTTCAGCCCAGCACCATCACCACGGCCCCTGCGGTGATGAGCAGGCCGCCGAAGAGGACCGGCGCGGTGAGCTTTTCGCCCAGCAGCAGCCATGCCAGGATCATCACCAGCGGAACGCTCAGCTTGTCGAGCGGAGCCACGCGCGAGGCCGGGCCGAGTTGCAGGGCGCGGAAATAGCAGATCCAGGACAGGCCGGTGGCCAGCCCCGAGAGGGTGAGAAAGAGAACGGTGCGGCGGTCGAGCGAGCGAATTTCGCTCCATCCGCCCACTCCCGGCTTGCCCAGCGCCAGCACGATGCCCCAGGCAAAGACCAGCACCACGCTGGTGCGCAGCGCCATGGCCAGGTTCGAGTCCACATGGGCCACGCCCACTTTGGCCAGCAGGGCGGTGGCGGCGGCAAAGAGTGCGGAAAACAGCGCCCATCCTATCCAGGTCATAGGAGGATGGTACGCGAATCGGATTTCGCCGGGAAGTTTTCGCCCTGATTTAAACTGGAGTTCATGGAGACGGGCCGCGCCAGCAAAACCGCTCTGGGTGTGGCCATACGCCGCGCCGCGCACCAGTTGATCGACCGGCCCCCGGTTCTGGACGATCCGATCGCGGTGCGGCTGGTTGGATCGGGCTATCGCGGGAAAGATGGGGCGCGCATCGCACCGGGTGGGGCGGGATTTTCGCGCGTTCATGGCAGCGCGCAGCCGCTACACGGAGGACCGTTTGGCCGCAGGCCGTGGCGCAGGGCATCGCGCAGTACGTGGTTCTGGGCGCGGGGTTGGATACGTTCGCCTATCGCAATCCCTTTCCCGCGCTACGGGTCTTCGAGGTGGATTTTCCCGCCACGCAAGAGTGGAAGCGGACCATGCTGGCCGAAGCCGGCATCGCGCTGCCCGCGGGTCTCACGTTTGTTCCTCTGGACTTTGAGCATCGAACGCTGGCCGAGGGGCTGGCCGAAGCGGGTTTTGATCTTCGCAGACCGGCATTCTCTGGCTGGCTGGGGGTGGTCCCGTACCTGACGCTCGCGGCCTTTCGCGCGACGCTTGGCGACCTGGCGCAACTGCCATCCGGCTCCGCGGTGAGCTTCGATTACGCGCTTCCTCCGGAGACGCTGAGCCCTGCCGGACGCACGGCTTTCGACGCGCTGGCCAACCGCGTGGCCGCCGCCGGAGAGCCATTCCAGCTCTTTTTTACGCCGGATGAACTGGCCTCGGAGCTGGAACGCGCCAGATTTCAGCGCATCGAGCAGTTGGATTACGAGCAGATCAACGAACGCTACTTCAAACAGCGCGCCGACGGGCTGAAACTCTCCGCCGTGAAGCTGAACATGCTGGTAACCGCCTGGGTCGAGGCGCGGACGGCTGGTTAGCGGCGCGTCCGGAGGTGGCGGCCGCGCGATAAGATGAGTCATGCGTCCGTTTGCTTTCCCGCTGATTGCTTTTGCCCTGCTGGGGCTCTCCGGCTGCGGCTACCATTCGCTGGGCGCGGCTGCTCATCTGCCGCCCGATGTGCGCACGCTCGCCGTGCCGGAATTTGCCACGCGCTCCGAGGCTTATCACAACGAGACGGTGATGACCGAGGCGGTGATCCGCGAGTTCAACGCGCGCACCCGGCTGCGGGTGATCCCCGGCGCTGATCCGGACGCGGATGCCGTGCTGCGCGGGACGATCCTCAAAGAGACAGAGGCGCCGCTCACCTACAACGCCAACACGCAGCAATCGTCGAGCTTTTTGGTCACCATGGTGGTTTCCGTCACGCTCACCGGCCAGGACGGCAAGATCCTCTATCAGAATAAAAATTACGTCTTCCGCCAGCAGTATGAATCCACCCCCGACCTGCCGCGATTTTTCGAGGAGAATCCGGCGGCCGTCGAACGTCTGTCGCGCGACTTTGCGCGGCAGTTGGTGGCCGATGTGCTGGAAGGGTTTTGAAGCGGGAAGGTTCTTGAATTGCAGTTGAAGGCGCGGGGGCCTGAGCGTTTCTGCAGCTTTGTGTTCCGCTCCCAGGCTTCGGCTGGCTTGGTGAAGCTGACCCTGAACGGTGCGGAAGGGTATTCTGAAGCGGTATGAAGGACGATTTGATGAGGCGCTCGACGACCGGCGCGGGAGATCGGAAATCGCTTGCACCTGGGTGCGCCCCGTGACCGCCGCGCGCTGGGGCGCCGGATTCTCCGCGATGGCCGCTTTGTGGCGGAGATCGAGGCCGCTGCCGCCGGTCAGGGCACGCTCAAACCCGGCTATGTGCTGGTGGGGGACGAGACATTTCTCCTCGACCGCTGCCGCGCCGCTGTTCTCAAAGCCTTTGTGCCGCCGGATTTGAGGGATTTCTGCCTCTCTGACCTCGATCTTTCCGGCACCTCAATCTTCGAGGTGCTCGACCGCGCGCAAACCCCTTCGCTGATGGCGCCGTTCCAGGCGATTTTTGTGCGCAATGTGCGCCAGCTTTACACCCGCGGCGCAAAAAAAGACGAGTTTGCCGCCCTCGATCGCTATTTCCGCTCGCCAAATCCGCAGGCGCTGGTGATCTTTGTCGCCGATTTTGTGCGCATTCCCTCCGACGCGCGGCGCATGGAGATGGACGACAAAAACCGCTTCGAGCGGCTCACCGAAACCCTGGGCGAGCACTGCGGCATGGTGGAACTGGCGCGGGTGAGCGAGGACGACGCGATGCGCTGGGTGGTGGCCACGGCGCAGCAGGCCGGTGTGCGGGTAGAAGCCGACGCGGCGCTCCAATTGGTGGACGCGCTGGGCGCGAATATGATGCTGATCTCGTCGGAACTGGAAAAGCTGCTGCTTTACACGATGGGGAAGGCCGGGGCCCCCGCGGACAGGTCTTCGTCCGTGGGGTGTAAAGCCGGGACTGTGGCGGACAGCTCTTCGGCGGTGGAGTTGGGGAACGCATCACGCTGGCCGATGTGGAGACCATGGTGCTGGCCGCCAAGCAGCGCTCGCTCTACGAACTGACGGACGCCATCAGCGCCCACGACCGGGCGCGCGCGCTGGCCCTGCTGCAAGGTTTGCTGAACAGTTCCGACGCCGGCGAGGACGCGGCCATCGGCCATCTCTACATGCTGGCCCGCACCTTCCGCCAGATGCTGGTGATTCTGGAGAAGAACGTGCGCGATTCGCGGGCCATCTGGCAGGCGCTCTGGCCGGGCTTCCGCTTGCCGCCGTTTGCCGTGGACGGGCTGATCCGCCAGGCCCGGCGCTACAAAAGCAGCGCCGAGCTGACAGAGGCGCTGCGGCGGATTGCCCGCGCCGATCTGGAACTGCGCTCATCTCCGCCGGACAAGCGGCTGGTGCTGGAGCGGCTGGTTTATGAGCTGGCCTGCGGCCCAAAGCCGGCGTCGGCCTTGGGGGCATCGGCCCTGTATTCTTCGTCGCGGTAATTCAAAGACGGGACGGGGTTCGGCTTCAGGCTTGCGTCAGGTTTGGTTGCGGGGCTTGATTTTGGGGCTGGCTTCGGGCTTTCCTTTGGGGTTTCACCGGCCCATTGCGCAAATTCCGCTCATTGAACCCCGTGCTCATTCAGCCAGGGGCCGTACTCCTTGTCGGTCTTCTGAATGTGAGTGGAAAGCCAATCGCGCAAAAAATTCAGCAGATGCAGATTGAGCGTGACTTCGCCTTTATCAAAGCGGGCGATGTAGTCCTCGACTTGCTTGATCAGGTCGCGGTGCTTGATCTTGTGATCGGCCAGCCCAGGGTACTTTGCGCTTGCCATGGCGGCTTCTTCCGCCGTGAAATGCTCTTGCGTATACTTGGCCAGCTTGCGCAGAAGCGGGCCGGTCAGGTTCTGCGCCTGGCCTCTCAGCATGGCATCGTGCAGCTCGTTGATGATGTCAAAAAGAACCTTGTGCTGACCGTCGATCGCCTGTACACCCACCGAGTAGTTCTGTCCCCAGTTCAACAGCGCCATCAGCGCCCTCCGTTGCCGGATTTTTCCGGTAATGAGAATATCGGCGGCGCGAAGGAAAATCTTAGACTCAATCGGATGAGCGGCGCGCCGGCCAGGGACGCCGATGTTACGGGTGCGCTGAATCCGCAGGCGCCTCTTCGGGCGCCCGGTCAGGGGTATTGTGCGGCGTGCCGGCCAGTTTGACCGGCTACGCAGCCCTTGACCGGGCGGCGGGGGAGGAACGCATTCCTTCTACCTTTCTTCCCGCAATTCCTTCACCAGAACCGGATAGACCTTCACGAAAACCTTGTCATAAAGGAATCCGGCGAAGACCGCGCCGCAGATGGGCGCGACCGTCGTGATCCACCATTCTCCGCGCGGACCGGGGAAGGCCATCCGGCCCCATCCCAGCAGATAAGCGAGGATGCGGGGGCCGAGATCGCGTGCTCCGTTCAGCGAGGTCATGGACAAGGGAGCCGTCAAGCCGACCAGGGCGAGAATCACTCCGCCCAGGATCCAGGGAAAGGCGCTGATATGCGGTTTGATGCTGTTGCGCTCTTCCAGCAGGGCGAGGATGACGAACATCAGAATCGCGGTTGCGATGAACTCCGCCATGAAGCCGGCGTAAAGCGGAACCTTGGCGTAAGCTTCCGGCGTGAATCCCACGATGCCGGGGTTGGGAATGTAGCAGGTGAACACCATGGCGCTCAACTGACTTCCGAATTGTCCGCGCACCAGGTGGTTGGCTGCTTCGAAGGGTGCGGCGAAGCCTTTGAAGAGCGCGAACCACAGGGTCGCCGCTGCGCAGAACGCGCCCGCAATCTGCGCGGCGATGTAGGCCGGAACCTTGCTCCAGGGAAATCCTCTCCACACCGCGAGGGCGATGGTCACGGACGGATTGAAGTGCGCTCCGGAAACCGGCACGCCGAGATAGACCGGGATGGCCACCGCGAATAGCCACATGACCATCACCGGATATAAATCCTTGTAGGCGCCGATATAGACGGCGACAAAGACGGCGCCGCAGCCGAAGAGCACGATGAAGTAGTCTCCGATGAATTCCATTGCATATTTGGCGAACCAATTTTCTTTCACAGGCATTCACCTTTCTCTTTCTGGATTGATTCGAGGAAAAGGCACACTCCGCCGCCCGTCAAATCCTGGCTGGCAGAAGATGACACGAATCGGGGAAGCGTGGCAGCAGACTTTTGGGCGCCGCGCAGGCAAAAGACTTTCTAACTCATGGGAGCCAGGCTATCCTTTCGCGTTCGGGCGCAAAAAAAGCATCCAGGCCCGGCGATGCAGCAGATCACTCCGCATCGCCAGGGCCTGGATCGTGTGGGATCAAGGAATCAGCACGGCACGGCCTCTGACTTTTCCCGCATTCAAGTCATGCAGCGCCTTGTCGGCGTCGGCCAGTTTGTATTCCCTGGTCGTAAGATCGACCCGGCCGTGGTTGGCCAGTTCCATCAGTTCCACCAGGTCCGGATAGGTCCCGACGAGATTGCCGACGATGTTCTTTTCCGTGACGATCATTTCCATGGTCGTGATATTGAGTTCTCCGCCGTAGCCGACGATGTAGTAAGAGCCGGCGTTGCGAGTCATGGCGAACCCTCTGCTGACAGCATTTCCCTCGGCCACGAAATCGACCACGGCCTCGGCGCCCTTGCCATGGGTCAGCGCCAGAACCTTGGCCACGCATTCCTCGTCGGCGAGCACCGTGTGGTCGGCGCCGATCTTCGCCGCCAGTTCGAGCGCAGCCGGATTGCTATCCACCACGATGATGGTCGCCGAGCACAGCGCGCGCATCACCTGGATGCCGATGTGTCCCAGGCCGCCGGCTCCGATAATCACGGCGTAATGATCGGGAAGCAGAAGGCGCGATGCCTTCTTCACCGCGTGGTAAGCGGTCAGCCCGGCATCCGCATGAGGAGCCACGTCCTTGGGCGCCAGGGTTGTGGGCAGCTTCACCACCGCCCGCTCCGTGGTCTTGAGCAGCTCGGCATAGCCGCCGTTCACGTTGATGCCCGGGAAGGAACTCTCGTCGATATGCATATCGTCGCCGCGCCGGGCGGCCAGGCCATGACCGCAGGTGACCAGCGGATGACAGATCACCGAGTCCCCGCGCTTGATGCCTTCCACCTCTTTGCCAACCTCTTCCACCCATCCGGCGTTTTCATGGCCCAGCAGATGGGGCAGCTTGACCGGCATGTAACCTTGCCACAGGCCCTGGATAAGATGGAGATCGGTCCGGCAAACTCCGGCTCCGCCGATGCGAACGATCACATCGGTTCCCTTTTCTATCTTCGGATCGGGAACCTCTTCCAGAGTCACAAACTTCGGGCTTGTCAGTGCTTCGTCGTATTTGTGTAGAACCGCTGCTTTCACGTTTCTACCTCCTTTTGCTTCTATGGAAAGCAATCGGACCGCCAATGATGGCTGTCACCTAAGTGCAACAAAGACAAAGGGGAAGAGAAATGCGTTCGACCTATTCTGTTCACTTGCGGAACATAGGATCAAGTCATCTGTTCCGCCACGAAACAGCGCGTTCTTCCCTTGCCGGAATAACATCGCTCGATTTTCTAAGCGGTCGCGGCGCTCGATCGGAAAGGGGAAGGTTCGGCTTGTTGACAAGCGTTGCGGGGCAGGAGTATTGATTCTCTTGTCCAAGAGCCCGGCGCCTGACTCCCGGATTTCAGGTCCGTGGATTCCAGGAGAAGAAAGCGTTGTGGATCACATGATGCCTGCGGCAAACCGTCAAGCGGAGAATCTGGCGCTGCCTGGCAATGGGCAAGCCGATCTCTACACCTATCGCGAAGAACATTTGATCCGGGCTAGAGCGTCGCTTGGATCTTCCGGCTCCACTGAAGTCTCGCCCGATCTGGTGCGCAAGGAAATCAGCGATTCCTGGCAGCGTTGCCTCGATTGGGGGCTTGACCCGGGCCAGCCGCCGCGGGAAGTGCGCCTGACGCAGCAGGAACTGCACAGTCTTTTCGAACAAGACTCCTATCTCATGCATCTGGCCAAATCGGAACTGGGAAAACTGCAGAAGCAGGTTCCTAACGACACGTTCGTGCTCGCGTTTTCCAACCGCGATGAAATCCTGATGGACGTCGTTCCCTTGCATTCATCGGTAAACGGAGCTTCGGGAGTGACGCCGGGGGTTTGTTGGAAGGAGAGCATCCGCGGCACAAACGCTCTCGGCACGGCCGCTTTCAACCGGCGTCCGGTCTGCGTTCACGCGCTCGAGCACTTCTTTCCGGGTTACGGCGGAATCACCTGCACGACCGCGCCGGTGAGCGATCCGGATGGCGAGGTGGTGGGCCTGCTGGATGTGGTCTCCGATTGGCACTCGCGCTGGCAACATACCATGTCGCTGACCTGCATGTCGGCGCTGCACATCGAGGCGGAGCTTTTCCGCGAGCGCTTTCGTTCCGACCTCATCCTGCAGTTCCACAGCCGCGAAGAATTCGCCCATACGCTGGACGCCGGCCTGTTCGCAATCGACGAAGAAGGCCGCATCCTGGGCAGCAACTGGCAGGCGAGGTTCTTCCTGAAGGGATTGCCGATTCAGGCGGGCCATCATTTCGACGAAGTCTTCCGCATTCCTTTTCGTGAGTTTGTCTCCCGCCCGCCACGGACAGGCGAACTTTCCCAACTGGCCGACATCCAGGGAAGTTCCTATTCCGTGTGCGTTCACAGTCCGGACTTTGGCGCGCGAAGATTGCTTTCCTTTGCGCCTCCCGATTCTGGCGAGCCAGCCGCGGCTCTTCCGGCCGGCTTTGTCTGCGAGGATCCGGCTGTGCTGCACTCCGTCTCGCTGGTGAGCAGGGCGGTAAAGATGTCGGTCCCGATTCTTGTCCGCGGCGAAACCGGAACTGGCAAGGAGATGCTGGCGCAATACGCGCATCAGGCGAGCAAACGGAGCGGGCCGTTTGTTCCCGTCAACTGCGCCGCGATTCCCGACGATCTGATCCAATCGGAACTGTTCGGATACAGCGAAGGCGCATTTACCGGGGCGCGCCGCGGCGGCGCCCGGGGGCTGGTGCAGCAGGCCGACGGCGGCACGCTGTTTCTGGACGAGATCGGCGATCTGCCCCTCAGTCTGCAGCCGGTGCTGCTGCGCTTCCTGGATAGCTGGACGATCCGCCCCATCGGTTCAAACAAGGAGCTGAAAGTCGACGTGCAACTGATTGCCGCCACGAACTGCGATCTGGAGCAGGCCATTGTCGAGAAGCGGTTCCGGCGCGACCTGCTGCATCGCATCGATGCCGTTGAGGTTTTTCTGCCGCCGCTTCGTGAGCGCTCCGATTTTGAGCAGATCGTGCTGAACCTGCTGGCGCGCATCTCGCCCGAGGCCAGGATCAGCGAAGATGCGCTGGGGATGCTCAGGGGACAGGCATGGGAAGGGAATATTCGCGAGCTGCGCAACGTTTTGACCCGCGGCCTGATCTCCTGCCTGGAGCCGGTTCTGTCGGCCGAGGCTGTGGAGTCGGTGTTAGGAGACAGCCGCCCGGATGGGTCGGCGCCGCGCTCCAATCCATCGGCTTCATCCGCGCTGGCCGGCCTGCACCGGCGCGCAGTGCTGGACGCCTACCGCAAGAACGACGGCAACATCTCAAAGACGGCGCAGGCTCTCCACGTCTCGCGCAATACGGTTTACCGGGAGTTGCGCAGAGCCGGGGTCGTGGCCGATTAAGAGGGTCTCCGATGGCTGCAGAGCGGGTTTGTTGTATCCCACCCTGGCCGCAAAAACAAGAACGCGGCGAGGGTGGGGCACCCGGACACTCTCCCTTGAGGAGAAATCTCTAGCCCTGCGCCAGGCGCAGCATGACGTAGGTGACGACGCCGGTCACCGAGACGTAAAGCCAGAGCGGGAAGGTCCAGCGGGCGACCTTGCGGTGCTGCGGGATGCGGCCGGTGAGCGAAAAGAAAAACGTGACCAGCATCAGCGGCAGCGCCACGATGGCCAGAAGATGTGGCTGGCCAGCAGCGGCAGGTAGACCATGCGCAGAGGCGGCGTGGGCCGGGTAATACACGTCGCCGTGCAGGTAGTGGTGCAGGATGTAGCTGACCAGAAACAGCGTGGAGAAGCCGAAAGCCGTCATCATCGCCGCGCGATGGGCCGCGATGCGGCTGCGCCCGGATGAAGGTGTAGCCGATCAGCAGGGCCATGGCGCTGAGGCCGTTGAGCAGGGCATTGAGCGCGGGAAGAAATGCGAACTGGCGTGCTGGCGGCCGCGGCGGGATGAACATAGATCAGCCAGAAGAGAAACAGCGTGGCCGCCGCGCTGATGGCCAGGATGGCGGCGATGGCGAGCCGGTGCCTGCCGGCGTGAGCGTTGGAATGGGGAACTGCGGTCGTCATCGGCTTCCTCAGTGTTTCGCGGTGGCGCAGAGCATGAGCGTGGTGAACAGCAGGGGCAGATAAAGCACGCTGACCTTGAGCAGATCGCGGGCCAGCCTGCGGCTTTCGTCTTCGGTGATGGCGCGCAGGATGCGGCTGAAGCGGATGGTGTAGGCCAGGTAAACCAGGCCCAGCGCGGAGCCAGCACGGCATACGGCAGGCTGGCCATGCCCAGCCGCCAGGGCGCCAGGCTGACGGGAATCATCAGCACGGCGTAGAACAGCGCCTCGACCACGGTGGACCAGCCGTCGGGCTGCACGACGGGCAACATGCGGATGCCGGCGCGTGGCGTAGTCGTCGCGATAGAGCCAGGCGATGGACATGAAGTGCGGGAAACTGCCAGACAAAGAGAATGGCGAACAGCGCCACGGCCGGCCACTCGATGCGGCCGCGGGCGGCGGTCCAGCCAAGCATGGGGCCCATGGCGCCGGGAAACGCGCCGATGAAGGTGGCCAGGGTGGTGACGCGCTTGAGCGGCGTGTAAATGGCCACGTAGGTGAAGGCGGTGAGCAGCGCCAAGCGCGACGGTGAGCAGGTTGGTGCGGAGCGCCAGCCACACCGCGCCGAGGCCAGGCGCCCAGGCCGGCGAGCATCCCTGGGCCAGCGAAAAGCGGCCGGCGGCCAGCGGCCGGTCGGCGGTGCGCTTCATGCGCGCGTCGGTCTTGCGTTCCAGGGCTTCGTTCAGCGCGCCCGCTCCGGCCGAAACCAGGCCGATGCCGAGCAGCGCATCGAGCAGGCCGCGCTGCACGCTGGAGATGCCCGACTGCATCGAGCCCAGGTAAAAGCCGCCCCAGCCGGTCACCAGCACCAGGCCGACCACCTTGACCTTGAACAGTTCGCGCAGGTCGTGGATGAGCGTGGCCGTGGCGCCGGGGCTGGGCGCATGCATATGTCCCGAGCCGTGGGGGGCACGCCGGCGGGAATAACGGCCTGGGGAACGGAAGTCATCTTGAGGATCAGGCCCTCAGCAAAGCGACGGAAGACTGTGCTCGCCTTGCCGCTGTATGGATTCTGGCGGTCGGCGAGATTCTCTATCGGATTTCAAACGGCTCGAATCGGCAGAAATCACGCCCATTCCGGACGAAATGCGCGAAGAATGTGCGCTCGCTGGAGCTTTGGTTCCAACTTCCCCCACTGTTTACTGCTGGCCGAAACGGTAGGCGACGCCGAGTAGTGAAGCCGAGGCTGTTCTGCGTCGTCGAGCCGAAGCCGGTAAGGAAGTAATCGGGAACGACGCGCACTCCGATATTCGGCGTCAGGTTGTATTCGACGGGAATGCTGACGCTGGCCGCATAGGTATTTCCGTCCGGCCAGAGCCCGAAGGTGGTGGGCGAGTAGGAGCCGAGGTCTCCGGAGAACTTTCCGTGCGCGAAACCACCCATCACCCGGCCGGAAATTGAATACTTGGGCTGCATGTAGAAGCGATAGGTCGGCCCGATCAGGCCGGCGTATTCGCTGATGGCCGGGTTGG
Source organism: uncultured Acidobacteriaceae bacterium (assembly GCA_963788415.1). Lineage (GTDB taxonomy): Bacteria > Acidobacteriota > Terriglobia > Terriglobales > Acidobacteriaceae > Telmatobacter. The sequence continues at coordinate 38,565 of CAWBHO010000090.1, forward strand.
TGATGTTGTATTGGTTGTTGTAGACGTAAGCGGTGGCGAAATAGCCACGGCCATCGACGGTGACGCCCAGCCGCTCGTTGAAGTAGCGGGTGAAGCCTTCGTCCCAGGCGTACTCGGTCGCGCGCTGCAGCCCAGGGCCGTGGGCCACGGCGGGGCTGGTGGTGGCGGGTGTTCCGGCGCCGGGGGTAAAGCGCAGGTAGCCCATGCCGGTATAGACCTCATAGCGGTGGTTGTAGACCGCCTGAATGGCCGCGCTGCGGCGCTGCTCGCGGCGGGCGCGGATGCGGGCCTGGACACTCATCGGCCCGGTGGCCGGGGCATAGGTCTGGGGCGCTTCGGCCTGATCGGGAGCCGAAGTCTCGGGGTTGCTGGACGATGGAGTGGTCTGGGGAGTGGTTTGGCTCGAGCTTTGAGCCAGACCGGCGGTCGCGGCGGCCAGACCCAGCGCCAGCAAAAGGGCAAAACGGCGAGAAGAAGACATCGGTTTCCGGTTACCTCCACGGGAGTACGGAAGCACGCCGCCAGTGCCTGCAGGCTTCGCTCCCCCCAATTGGTATTAAACCACTTCGGGGGGAGCTTTGTGGGGGGAACCCGCTTTCGATTAGACGCTGGAGGCCGGAATTCGTGACCGGATGCCCGCTATTTGATGAGCGCCAGATCGGCCTTGAGCTGGTCCAGGTCGAATCCGCCGGGCGATCCCTTGGCCGTGAGCCAGTCGGGCGAGAGCAGCGCGTGCGCCTCGTCCACGTAGGCGTTCCAGAAGGCGGTGGTCATCTTCTTCGGCGCGCCCCAGGTGATGCAGGTGAACCCGTCGGGGTCGTACGCGGGAACGAAGACCGCATGGCCGCCCCAGCTTCCGGCCGCCGAACTGCCGCTGCCATCATCGGCCGCCACATCCCAAACGTCCTGCGATTGCGCGGTGAGCGGCAGGCTGACGCCGATGTAGACGCCGCCGAACAGGGCAATCGACTGCCGCACTTCGACCAGATTGGCGGCCTTGGGGTCGGCAAAGGCGAGCAGCGTGTGGCCGGCCAGCCCGTTCGCCTTGAAGTCTGTCAGAACATCCAGTTCGATGCCGCCCTGGTCGGTCGAGGAATCGGCGGGGTTGTAGCCGTCCCACTGCTCATAGGCCGCCAGGATCGCATCATCGGGAACCGTGATTTCCTGGTGGGAGTTGGCGCTCCACACTTGCACGGCGTGGCCGATGCCGGCGATGGTGCAGTCGCCCAGCTTGTCGTTGAGCATCATGCCCCAGCTTGCGATGCCCCTGGTCCAGTCGGCGGACGGCGGCGGCGCGGGCAGCGAGGGCGTGAGGTAGCGGGCCAGCATCAGCGTCCGCGTGTCGGTTTTGATGGCCTTGCGGCCCAATTTTCGGGATTCCCATGAGGCGATCTTTGCCTTTTGGGGTGAAAGATTCATCTTCGATTGATCTGCCACGGGAGAACTCCTTCAGTTGCAGGTGAGAGTTGGTTGCGTGCCTGGCGAAATGCGAGGAACAAAGATCGTCCGATCTTCGAGCGGCGCCCGGCAATTTCTTCCTTTCTCCCTTGTAACGAAATCAAGCTTAATCTTCGGCAAACCATCCGCAAAATGCTCTACGATGAAGGGCAACGGAGGATGGATCGAAGATGGGGCGAGTTGCAATGGGAGTCTTCGCGGCGATTGTGTTGGCGATCGTGCTTGTGCCGGTGGCGGTGCTGGGCTGGTTGCGGTTCGGCAATGTTCCGGTGGCCGTCGCCGACCAGCCCTTTCCCTTTGAAAAGCAGATTGTCGCGATTCCGCTCAATGCGCGCATCCATCGCGAGTTGGTGAAGACGCCGCCCATCCAGGCCGATGGAGACAACCTGGTGGCCGGAGCCGATCTTTACAACGACCACTGCGCCGGTTGTCATGGGCTCTACGGCAAGCCGTCGCCGATAGGCTCGCACATGTACCCCTTTGCGCCGCAACTGTGGGAAAAGCACGGTCACGGGGACGTGGTTGGGGTGAGCGACGACCCGCCGGGCGAGACCTACTGGAAGGTGGCCAACGGGATTCGGCTGACCGGAATGCCCTCGTTCAAGGGCGTGCTGACCGACACCGAGATGTGGCAGGTGAGCCTGCTGCTGGCCCACGCCAATCAGCCTCTGCCCCCGGCGGCGGTGTTCATGCTGCGCGGCCAACAGACGGCGCCGGCAGCGTCGGCAGCGGCGAAGTAAATCCGAAGGCGCTTGACGGCTGCCGCCGGCGCAAGCGGGCTGGCGGGCGCCCGGCTAACAAATTCGCCGGGCGGTTTGGCGCGCATTGCTAAAATCGGAAGTATGCCGCTGACTCGCCAACAGGCTCTCGATTATTTCCGTTCCCCCGACCTGATCGGACTGGGGACTGAGGCCGATGCGGTGCGCCGCCGCCTGCACCCCGAGGGCGTGGTCACCTACATCATCGACCGCAACATCAACTACACCAACTTCTGCACCGAGTACTGCACCTTCTGCGCTTTCTACCGGCCGCTCCCCAAAGAAGGAGTCCAGGACGCGCGCTCGGAGGAAGGCTACATCCTCGACTTCGAAGTCATCTATGACAAAATCGCCGAGACCGTGGAGATGGGCGGCACCGGCGTGCTGATGCAGGGCGGCATCCATCCCGACCTGAAGATCGACTGGTTCGAGCGCCTGTTCAGCGGCATCAAGCAGCGCTTCCCCCAGGTCTGGCTGCATTGCCTGACGGCTTCGGAGATTCTGGCCATCGCCAAATACTCTCGCCTGCCCCTGCGCGAGACCATCATCCGCCTGCGCGCCGCCGGCCTGGACTCCATCCCCGGCGGCGGCGCGGAGATTCTGGACGACGACGTGCGCCGGCGCATTGCGCGGCTGAAATGCAACACAGAAGATTGGGTCAGCGTGCATCGCGCCGCTCACCAGCTCGGCATGCGCACCACGGCCACCATGATGTTCGGCGTGGGCGAGACCTTCGAGCAGCGCGTGAACCATTTTGAAGTGGTGCGCCGCCTGCAGGAAGAGACGGGCGGATTCACGGCCTTCATTCCCTGGAGCTTCCAGCCGCACAACACCGCTCTGGGCGGCCGCGGCTGGGAAGAAGCGACGAGCGTCGAATATTTGAAGACCCTGGCCATCTCCCGGCTCTATCTCGATAACATCGAAAATGTCCAAGCTAGCTGGGTAACTCAAGGCCTGAAAGTTCTGGAACTGGGCCTTCACTTCGGCGGCAACGACGTGGGCTCGGTGATGCTCGAGGAAAACGTGGTGCGGGCCGCGGGAACGAGTAACTGCACGACGGAAGAGGAACTGCGCCGCATCATCCGCGACGCCGGCTTCAAGCCCGTCCAGCGCGACACGCTCTACCGGACGATGTTTTTGAATTAAGGCGTCTGTGGCCGACGATTGGCTGCACCGTATATCTGTACAATTAAGGCTCTGGAATGATCGAGGATACGTAAGGTTGTCTTTGAATCAGTCGGTTTGTGGTGTGTTACCGCGCTTGCCTCACGGAAGAAGTCTTTGGTAGCAGGGCCAGTTACGTCGTCCAGAATCTTCTTTTTTGATGCTTCCTTGCACAGTTCCTTGAATGGGATGAAATCTTCAATACCTTGAAGGTCTAACACCTCTTTCAGCGCTTGCTCCAGCGCGGCGCGACTCATTACAACGGAAGCCTGGAAAAGACTGTTGACATACGATCGGGTCGCCTCTCTCACATAAGTGGCAGTCTGGCGGGACGGGATTTTCACTGATTGCAGCTTCGACAGACTTGCGATTCGGCGGATCATACTGGAAATTCCCCCAAGGGCACGAATCGTCAAGACACGATCAATCTCACCTTCGGTAATCTCAGGTTCATTTCGAAACGCTTGATCGAGGACCGCAAAACGCTCGCTCGTGAATGCTTCTCTTCCCTCGATCAGTTTTTCTGCGATGCGCTGAAGATAAAAGCGGGCTTCTCGGTCCGCTGCCGAGGGCGTATTGCCCTCACGCGTATCGAACAACTCAATTTGGCTGGTCAGCCACTCCGACAGACGCTCCTCCATTGATTCGCCTCCTCTGGGTACTCTACGACGCCGAGCCTCTTCGCGTTTGTAGCTTTTATGCTACACTTCCTCTGTGTTCGATCTGATTGTCTATGAGCAGGTCCAGGGCCAGCGGCCGTATGACAAGTGGTTCGATAGCCTCCGCGATAAGCCGATGCAATCCCGGATCATAGCGAGGCTCGGTCAGGTCCAGACCGGAAACCTTGGCGACTGCAAATCGGTCGGTGAGGGTGTCATTGAGCTGCGCGTCGATGCAGGACCCGGATACCGCATCTATTGCGGCCGATCGGGAGCCACTCTGGTTGTTTTGCTGTGCGGCGGCGACAAATCAAGCCAATCGCGGGACATCGAGCGGGCAAAGCAGTTTTGGGTGGACTGGAAACGGAGGTCGAGATGAAAATATACAAGGCCGGTATTCCATATCATGATTGGGAGGTCGAAAAGCTTCGCTCGGATCCGGAACTCGCGATCGAATGCCTTAAGGTGGCTCTCGAATCTCTCAATATTCCCGAAGAACGTGGCGGAAGCTTGCTCACGCTGCGCGCTTTGGCCGAAGCCTACGGCGGCCTCGGCGCCGTTGCCGCACGGGCGGGTATCAGCCGCGAGTCGCTGTACCGCTCGCTTTCGCCCAAGGGCAATCCGACACTCAAGACGCTGATCGCCGTTCTCAGCACCATGGGACTGCGGCTTTCGGTCGTGCCCGCGCCCAAGCCGGCGCAGAAACGCGCCGCGAAAAGACCGGCGAAGACCGCCCGCGCCCGTGCCGCCGCCTGAGTGCGCTAACCCTGAGGCGCGGGATTCAAACCCCGAACAGCGGCGGCGATCGACAGGACTCAACAAGAGATCATTGAGGCCGGTTCCGCCCTACAGCGGATACCGCTCCAACTGAATGCAATGGCGGGCGACGGCGCGGCTCAAGGCGACCGCATCGGGGGGGATGAAGCGCGCTAGCCGGCGCAGAATGGCCAATTGCGTCCGCAGCAGGTCGCCCTCCGAGCAGGCCGCGAGCACGCGCCGCGCCGTCTGCTCCCCCAGGGCCATGGCTTCGTCGGCCAGCAATCCGGTCATGCTGGCGGCGGCCTGAGAGGGAATCGTTCCGGCCGCGGCGCCTGCGCCTCCGGCTAGCTTGCGGGCGCGCAAGAGAGCCGATTCGAGTGCGTAGACCTGGGTGATGAGGACGGCCAGGTCGGCCATGACTTCCTGCTGCTCCTGCAATCCGTTCATAAACCGCTGGCTGGCAACGCCGGCGGCAAAGAGGGCAATCTTTTTCACCGAGGACAGGGCTCCGGCCTCTCGCGCCAGGTATTCGTCCGCCTCCGGAGCGGCGTCGAAGCTGGGCGGCTGCATCACCTCATCCATGATTTTATTGATGGCCGGAAGCAGCGGAAGCTGGCCGCTCAGGGCCCGTTTCATCAGCCAGCCGGTGATGATCAGCGTGTTGATCTCATTGGTTCCCTCGAAGATCCTGTTGATGCGCGCGTCACGGTAGTAGCGCTCCGCCGGGTACGGCTCGACGAAGCCGTAGCCGCCCATGGTGGCGACCAGTTCGTCGGCCACCAGGCTAAGCATCTCTGAGCCGTAGACCTTGAGAATTGAGCACTCGACGGCGTACTCGGCGAAGGCTGCGGAGCGTCCGTGCGGCTCTGGGTTTTGCGCGTTGCGTGAGCCTGCTCGGCGTCGGGATGCGCCAGGCGTGCGTCGATCATGCCCACGGTCCGGTAGGCCATGCTCTCGGCGGCATAGAGCCGCGTGGCGCTCAGGGAAATTTTCCGCTGGATGAGCCCGAACTCGGCGATCGATTTGCCGAAGGCCCGGCGCTGCTTGGCGTAGCGGATCAGGTGGCCGAGCGCCTGGCGCGCGCCGCCGACGCAGGCCACGCCCAGCTTGAAACGGCCCACGTCGAGCACGTTGAAGGCGATGTGGTGGCCTTTGCCGGCTTCGCCCAGCAGATTGGCGGCGGGAATCCGGCAGCCGTCCAGCACCAGCGGGCAGGTGGAAGCGCCGCGAATTCCCATCTTGTGTTCTTCGGCGCCCACGCTCAGGCCGGGGGTTGAGCGCTCGACAAGAAAAGCGGAAAACTTTTCGCTGCCGGAGACCGGATCGACGATTTTGGCGAACAGGGTGTACAGGCTGGCGATGCCGCCGTTGGTCAGCCACTGCTTCTCGCCGTCGAGCGTGTAGAAGCTGCCGTCGTCCGACAGAGTGGCGCGGGTGCGGATGTGCATCGCGTCCGAGCCGGAGCTGGCCTCCGACAATCCGTAGGCTCCGACCCACTCGCCCGAGGCCAGCCGGGGCAGGTAGCGCTGCTTCTGCTCTTCATTGCCGTACCAGACCAGGGGCAGCGTGGCGATGCCGATGTGAGAGCCGAAGGCGGTGGAGAAGCTGGCCAGCACCGATAAGTGGTCGGTCAGCAGTGTCGAGCTGACCTTGTCCATGCCCATGCCGCCATACTCCTCGGGAACGTCCACGGCGGTAAAGCCCAGTTCTCCCGCCTTGCGCAGCAAAGCCGCCATCACACCCGGCTCTTTGGCTTCGATGGACGCCGCGCGGGGAAGAATCTCATTGCGGGCAAACTCGGCGGCCGTCGAGGCAGTCTGGCGCTGTTCGTGGTTCACGTCTTCGAGGGTGAAGACCTCGGCGGGGGAGCGGGTTTCCACAAGAAAGCTGCCACCCGCGGCGGCCACAATCATAGAAAGCGGGGATGCCGGCATGTGTAATTTTTCCTCCAGGGGCAAAGCCCACCTTACGACATGGGCTCGAACAACGGCAAGAGCACGCTGACGGCTGGCTTGGGCTGGCATGAAATTCCATCGCTTCTCCGGCGGAATGCGGCCGTGAAAATGCGGCAATTTGCGCCGGGTTCTGGACCTTGCCCGGTGCGGCTCATCTTGCGGCGTCCGAGGCGGTTGTGTTAAATCTTGATAGGCGAAGGAATCCGCCTATCAAGCGCCCTCCGAAATGGAACGGCTGATGACTCCTACGGAAGCGCAGGGGTTTTTTCTTTGCCCTGCGCCACCCTCAAAAAGATGGGGCATGATGGATAACTATCTCGAACTTCCTATTGGCGATAAAACTCCGGAAATCGTCACCGCAGTCGTTGAGATTCCGCTCGACGGCGTCAACAAATATGAATATGACAAGCAATTGCACGTCTTCAAGCTGGATAGGAATCTGCATTCTCCGGTCCACTATCCCGGCGATTACGGCTTTGTTCCGCAGACCCTGGCCGAGGATGGCGATCCGCTGGACATCCTGATTCTGGGTGACTCTCCGACATTTCCCGGCTGTATCTACACCGCGCGTCCGATCGGCATGTTCGAGATGGTGGATCAGGGAACTCCGGACGAGAAGATTCTCGCGTACGCCACGGGAAATCCGCGCTTCAAGGGCGTCGAAAGTTATACGGAAGTACCGCCCCATGTGCTGCTCGAAGTGGAGCACTTCTTCTCGATTTACAAGGATATGGAAGGCAAGCGGACCAAGGTGCTGGGCTGGAAGGATCGCGACACGGCGCGCGAGATGGTTCTATCGTGCCACCAGCGTTACCTGGACAACCGCGCCCGCTAGAGCGGTTTCGATTCAAGTGTTGCCATTTGAAGATCATGCGATGGGCATTTTCTCGGGAAAAATGCCCTCTGCGTCTACGTTTCTGCAAACAGCAGAATCGAAACCGCTGTAACTTCTCCCATGAAAGAGGCTCGGCCGCGATGGCGCTATCTTTCTTCGAACGTGAGCCGGCTCGCGAGTATCTGAGCTATGTCGAGCGCGAGGAGGAAACAGGCCGTCTGCTAGCCCAGGCGAAGGCGCGAAAATCCGCGCTGGTGTTCGGGCCGGAAGGCGGCGGCAAATCGCGTCTGTTACAGGCGTTCGCCGCCCGCCAGCCGCTGGCGCTCTATGTGGCGCAGATGCGATCGCCGCGGGAAATCCTGCTCGCGCTGCTCCAGGCATTGCACTCAGCCGACAATACCATCCAGCTTCCGGCCCGCCTCGGCGCTCTCACTTCCTCTTCCTTGAAGGGCATTGTCCACCGGGCCCTCGATGCCCGGCCGTTTCTGATGGTGCTCGACCATCTGGATGCTCCGTCGCGCGTGGTGAGCGGCATGGTCAAGGATCTGCACTATCTTGGCCGCACGCCGATGATCTTTGCCTCGCGATCTCCGCACATGGAGGATATTGGAGCGCTTCGCCCCTTGTGCGCGCTCAAATCGGAACGCATCGAGATCAGGAACTTTCCCCAGCCGGTAGCTCTGGAATTTGCCTGGCGCGAGGTGGACAAGGTCCAGTTAGCCGCTTCCAATCTGGAAACCATCCTGCCCTCGCTCGTTCAGTGGAGCGATGGAAATCCCGGCGCCATCCTGCAGATGCTGAAGATGGCGCATCTGCCGCAGTACCGGGCGGGCGACCAGATCAAAGCGCACGTTCTTTATCTCGATTACCGGATGGGCCGCCGCTAGCGTCTGTTATTAACTTTCGCGCGCCCGCGGGAAAGTTAATAACAGGCGCTACTGACTGAGCTTCATGCTCCGCCGCGGCGGCCGCTCTCAAGGGCTCTGCCCAGCAGATGGTTCAGGATTCTCCAGGAGGGCGAAAGCCAATTCGGCTTCTCCCCGGAGTCTTTCTTGTCTTTTACCATTTCAAGCGCGATCTTCGATGCGATTTCAGGATGCGCCTCCAGCAGTTGTTCGACCTCCTCCTCCTGGACGAAGCCTGGCTTTTCGGCAGCGCGCAGAACGGCGGCCACGATCTCGGGATACGCCCCCCCGGGAGCTGAAAGAAAGCCGATTTTGGCAGCGGCGACCACGGTTGCCGGATCGCCGGATGAAAGAAACCGGACAAGGTCGGGCCAGTCGTGCAGGGGAACACGGAGTTCGCTCAGAAGCTGAACGACGGCACGCTGGCGGCATCGGGCGGATGGGCCTTCGAGCGGGACGGAGGTCAAGCCGCGAATGGAGAGAATGGCGAACTGGCGAGCCGCCTCGGGCTGCTTTCGCAGGCTACTCATGGCCTCCTGCCGGCACAGATCGTCTTCGAGCACATCGAACAGCAAAGGGATGCTTTCGGGGCGGCGGAATTCACCGAGCGCCAGTGCGAGTCCACTGGTTACGCGCTCGGCGGCCGCTTCGAGCAGAACCCGGAAAACCTCCTCGCTGTTCCAACGCGCCAGTTCGCGAGCGGCGGCGCTGCGGACCGCGTCCTCGGCGAACAGCACCGCGCTGTCCGGAGGGCGTTCGTAGTCTCTGAAATAGGCGATCAGCGTCTCGCGGGCTCCCAGTTCGCCCAGCGCGCGCACGGCTCGGCAGCGGGGCAGCGCGACGGTTCTCGGCGAGCCCTTCAGAAGGAAGTCCGCAAGATAGGGAATGGCGGACGGTCCGCAGGCGATGAGCATATCCACGGCCAGGTCGCCCTCTTGCAGCGAATCAAGAGCGGCGATCAACCGGTCGATCTGGGGGCCGGACATCTCTGCCAGCGGATTCGTCACGCGCGCACCTCCCGCATGGTTGCTCTATGCGATTGGATGGACTTGGCCATGTCTTTCCTCCCTGAACCGTCGCGCGCCGCGCGACCGCTTACACACGATTCGCCTCCGCTTGTGCCGCATGGACAGCCGGCAAGACTCCGGTCTCGAGCGCGGCGATCAACGCATCGCGATCGGAGGCCACGAGAGGCATCTCCTCAATCTGCCGAATGGTTTCGTTGAGCGGGTAGGCATATTCCTTGAGGGCAATGCGGCCATCCTCCCAAACCGCGTAGCAGGCCAGAGGACGCCCGGTCTTGGGCTGGCCCAGACTTCCGGGATTCACGATGGTGGTCTGGCCGATGGTGCGCACAAAAGGGGTGTGCGTATGGCCCACCAGCAGCACCTCGGCATCGACGCGCGCAACCTCTTCAATCCAGCGCTCCGACTGCTCCGGGCAATAGCCGAAAAGTGGATCGGAGGGCGCGGAGTGAACCAGATGAAAGCGGGTAGAACCGGCTTCAGCCTTCAGCGAAAGTGGAAGATCCCTGAGAAACTTCAGGTCTTCCTTCGTGCAAACATCGAGGGTATAGGCGAGCGTCTCGGCGGCCAGCCTTTTGTAGGGCTCGGAGCACTGCGGATCGACGGAGAATCCCGCCGCATGATCGTGGTTGCCGCGCACCGCAAGGGCGGCATGGCGCTTCACCCACTGGACGGTTTCATGCGGCCTTGGCCCGTAGTCCACCAGATCGCCGATGCACCATATCTGGTCGAAATCCTGCTCGGGCAGCGCTTCCAGGGCGGCCAGATTGGCATGAAGATCGGAAACCATGACAATTTTCACAAAGCCTCCAGTTTGTGATCTGCGCCCGCCGAAGGCCCGGAGCGTGCAGATTTCGTCGAGGCATCCGCGCAGGCGACTGCCTCGCAACACCTCTCCAGAGGTCATCTTTCGCCCGTCCATTTCCATCTCGGGCGGGCAATTCGGGACAATCCCTTCGCTCCACGCACCGGCAGAGCGGACTTCTCAGATTGCGCTCGGGAATCGTGCCGGGATATGACACCGCAACAGGATTCCCTGCCAGGAGCCATCCTCTGTCCGATCTATTGGATGGACAGCGGGTTATGGTGAACTCCGCCACCACTTCACAATAGACGCCCCGCGGAACCAGTTGTCAACGCCGGCAAGGCGCGGGCGTTGAATCGAAAACCAGGCTGCTCATCCGGCGCAGTATTTTCCCAACAAAAGGTGGACAGAACAGTCTATTCATTTGTATCTCTCGGAGTGTGCAGGGCCGGTTATAACCGAGTTTCGAGCGCGTAGATGCCAGAGATGCCCCTCAGCCGGCGAGCGGAGCGGAGGGGCTCGATCACGCGCGGACTTCACTGTGATTTGAATCACAGAACGGGGTGAATCAGGTCACTGCCCAGGCTCTTGCAAGGGGCGCAGACTCGGAATCCTACAGGCACGAATCCCGAGCAGGGTAATTTGGGGAGGAGGCATTATGAGCTTTGCAGGCGGCTTGAAGACCATTGTGGTGGCAACGGACCTGGAAGGGCGTTCGGAGGCGGCTCTGGAATACGCCCGCAAGCTGGCGGCGGCTTACGGCGCCCGGATTGTGCTGGCCCACGGCATCGATCCGGTGGAATATGCCGCGGTCGATGCGATTCCCGGCCGGGTTCTGGAAGGGATGACGGAGCAGGCGCGCGCCGTGCTGGACAAACTGTCCGCGGATCTGCTGCGGGACGGGATTCACAGCCACTCCGAGGTTCGTCAGGGCGCGGTGGCGCAGATGCTGCTGGATGTGGCACGGCAATATGAGGCCGGGCTCATCGTCGTCGGCACCAAGGGCATGGAGGGCGCCGGTCCGGTGATTGTGGGCGCCGTTGCCGAGCAACTGGTGCGGCTTGCGCCGTGTCCGGTGTTGGCGGTGGCGGCGGATTGGAATGCCGGCGCATGCCGTCCCACTCCGGGGGGGCCGGTGCTGCTGGCCATGGAGCGGAACGAGGCGGCGTCGGCTTCGGTTGAGGCGGCCTACTCGCTGGCCCAGATTTTTCAACGCCCGCTGCTGGTGCTTCACGCGCGCACGGCGGCCGAAGCCGCAGCCTCTGAAGACCCCTGCGCCGCCAGCTTGGAGGAATGGGGCATTCAAGCCGGTGGGCCGGTCGCGGTGCATTGCATGGTCAAGGATGGACCTCCGGCGGAGGCCGTGGCTGCGGCAATCGAGGAAAATCGTCCCTGCATCCTGGTGGCCGGCGTCAAGCGCGCCAGCGGTACTCAAGGGCCGCATGGCACAGCCTTTGCCCTGCTGTCCCGCTCGCGGGTTCCGGTTCTGTGCGTGCCGCCGGAGATGGTTCCCGCCGGCGCGAAGCCGGAAGCCGGTTTGCGTCAGGCGGCCCGGTAGCGAGGCTCTGCGCGGGAGCATTGTGTTCGTTTTTTGTGGAATCGGGCAGATGATGAGAGAGGTCCAGCCGCTCAGGACCATTTCTCTGATTTGTCCGGATGTGGTTGCATTTGGAGCGACTTGCCGCCGATGAAACTCGATTCGCCGCCAACCCGGATCACCGAAACCGATCGCTCGCAGGCGGCCGGCAGGGGGCTTGCGACTGCGAGCCGCCGTGGGAGCGGATACCGGGCCAAAATGAAGAAAGAGGGAGCCATGCAAGCTGAAGCAGGAGCCGGGTGCGTTGAATCTGTTCGGCCGCATTCTCTGGCGGAACTGCTGGAATGCCCTCGCGAGACCGGCAATCTGCTCAGTGGGTCGGCCCAGTGCCTCAGCTTTAACGCCGGGCAGGTTGTCTTTCGCCAATCGGAGACCTGCCGGGGACTCTATCTGATACTCTCGGGACAGTTTATGCGCCGGAGCGAACGGCTGGCGACGCGCCTGACGCTTTCCTCGGCCCGTGCCGGAGAGCTGGTGGAACTGTCCGCCGTTCTGGGGGACGGCCATCATACCTGCACGCTGGCCGCACAGAGCGCAGGCTCGGTTCTGCTGTTTTCCACCGATGCGCTCACCGAGGCGTTTCAAAGCTATCCGGCGCTGCGGATGCGGCTGCTCGAGGAGTTGGCCCGCGAGGTCTCCCGCGCCTACCGCACCTGCTGCCTCAGCCGGTCGGTGAGGCGGCGGGGGGCAACACCTTCGGAATAGCACCCCGAGGGGAAAACTTCTGTTCGGAACGGTCTTTGCGTGGGGGGCTTGACCGGCCCGCCGCGGGGATAAAGGAAAATCCCTGTCTTGGCTCTGCCCAGATGCGCTATACTTCACTTTGCACAGCGGCGAGTCCATGGCCACATTTCATCCCCATCACCCTCCGGAAGATTGTGCCAATTGCGAGCATCGTCATCTGCGGATGTTCTGCGACCTCAGCCCCGAGGCGCTCGCCGATTACGACGGGATTGGTATTATGATGAGCCATGCCCGCGGAGCCAAGCTGTTCTCCGAAGGCGATCCGGCGCGGAATGTTTTTGTCATCTGCTTTGGACAGGTCAAAATATCCTCTACATCGCGCGACGGCAAGACCATGATCCTCAAGATCGCCGGCCCCGGAGACGTGATGGGTCTGAGCGCGGTGCTGGCCAATGTTCCCCATGAAGTGACTGCCGAGGCCGTTGAGCCCTGCCAGGTGAAAACCGTCCGCAAGCAGGAGTTCGTCGACTTCCTCTCGCGTCACGGCATCGCCAGCATGCACGCCGCGCAGGCACTCTCGGCCGAATACCTGACGGTTTTTCATGACGCCAAGCGCCTGGCGCTCTCTGGTTCGGCGGCAGGAAGGCTGGCGCGCCTGTTGCTCGATTGGGGCAGGAACTCCTCCAACGGAAAGCCGGAGATCCGCTTCACCATGGCGCTGACCCACGAGGAGATCGCCAACATGGCCGGCACCTCGCGCGAGACCGTCACCCGTCTGCTCAACCAGTTTCGCCGCGACCAGTGGATCACCATCAAAGGCTCCAGCCTGACCATCGTCCAGCCCGACCAGCTTGAACGGCTGACGGCATAAATCCTTTCATTCTTCGGCTTTCCCATCCGCACATTCTGCATCGAAAGATCGCTCGAATGGATCTTGAACGCGGCCACCGGTTCCGGCCCTGGTTTTCACCGGCCGTCCAATTCGCGGCTAAGTTTCTCACGCCTTTCAAGAAATCCTGAAAAATAGCCGATAAGATCAACAGCGGCCCGGAATTTTGGAAGCCCGCCTCAGAGGGGAGAACGGCCCATGCGCGCCCAGGTAGACGAACAATGCGTGATCAAGGCCAACTCCCAGTTCTGGGAGCAGATGCTGGCCATGACTCTGGATCCTTGCCCGCGACCGGCGAATTTTGCGTCGGCGCCGGGCACGTGCTGGGCAGCGTCAATCTGGGCGGCGTCTGGAAGGGGCGCATCGAGGTGCGCATGGCCGAGGGGCTGGCCTATCAGGCGACGGCGGCGATGATGATGCAGCCGCTCGAAACCGTGGCCGAGGCCGACGCCCTGGACGCCACCAAGGAGATCGCCAACATGATCGCCGGCACCATCAAGTCTTCGCTGCCCCGGCCCTGCACCATGACCGTGCCCGAATCCGCCGTGGAGGCCGAGGGCTTCTGCGGCCCGCCGCAACAGAGGACTCGCTGGTCGTGGTCTTCCATCACGCCAGCGGCGACCTGATGGTGCGCATCTGGGAGCAGGAGTGTCCGTAAAGCGGCTCTCGCGTTGTTCGACAGGGACACCGCTGCCGCCCAGCGGCTCTCCCCCAAACCGGTCGCTAGCCAAAGGTCTTGGTCGCTGGGTTGGAAGCAAGAGCCGCCTTACGCAGCGCTCAGAACTCCCCGTGAACGGTTGAGGCGTTGTAGAAATCGAGCCCGAACGGCCGGTGCGACCGTCTGCCACTCACCTGTTCTCGGGCGGATACTTCAGGACAGCTAGGCGGATACTTCAGGACAGCTATGTGATTGAGCGGACAGCGGATTTTTAGATTTCTTTATTGCTTCCTTATGCGTTTTCTACCTAACTTCACTGCTGTCCGGTTAACGACTAACTTGCTGGCTGCAACCGCCTGATGTGCCGAGTGTTGCGGGCGTTTTCGGGTGGTGTCGATTTGAAATTGCCGCGATGCTGATTCCAGAGATGTTTTCTGGAGGCGTCGGTGAACGCTGGCAAGATGCTGTTCGCGCAGTTGATGGATTTCCTTCCCTGGACTTCGTTTGTCCGCAGTGTAGCCCGTTATGGCGGCGACCGCCGGGTGCGCAACCTCAGTTGCGCCGAACAGTTCCGTGCCATGGCTTTTGCTCAGTTGACCTATCGCGAGAGTCTGCGTGACATCGAAGCTTGTCTCAACGCACAGCCCGCCAAGCTCTATGCCATGGGCTTTCGTTCTCCCGTTCGGCGTTCCACTTTGGCGGAGGCCAACGAGAGCCGCGATTGGCGTATTTACGCTGAGTTGGCGCAACGGCTGATGCTTCAGGCGCGCAAGCTCTACGCCAAGGAAGATCTCGGCATGGACCTCGACGCCGCCGCTTACGCGTTGGACTCGACCACCATCGACCTGTGCCTGAGCCTGTTTCCCTGGGCGCATTTTCGCTCTACCAAATCCGCCGTCAAGATGCATACGCTGCTCGATCTGCGCGGCAACATACCAACGTTTATCCGCACACCACCGGCGACGTGCACGATGTCAACATCCTCGACGAAATCATCCCGCAACCCGGCGCTTACTACGTCATGGATCGCGGTTATCTCGATTACGCCCGCCTCTATCGAATCCATTTGGCCGGAGCGTTCTTTGTCACACGGGCAAAGCGCAACCTCGATGCCAGCCGCATCTACTCCCAACAGGTGGACAAGCACACCGGCATTCTTGCCGACCAGTCTATT
>CAWBHO010000091.1:0-32004 GCA_963788415.1 uncultured Acidobacteriaceae bacterium
ATGGCACGTTGGTGGCCACCGTAGCCACGCTCTTCTTTGTGCCCGCATTTTTCTCCGTCGTCCATGGCTGGCTGGAAGGCCGCAAAAAAACAGCCCACGGCGCTCTACTGGCCGGAACCACGGACGAGTTTGATGAGTTGTGATGAGTTTGACGAGCTTTTGGAGTAGCTTTTATGACTGACGAATTCAATCCGGGCCCACAGCCCCAGGCTCCGCGGCCCCTGCAGCCCGAGGCCCACGAGACCGCTCCTGAACAGCAGCCCATCGCACCGCGCAAGGCCCTCGCGGGCGTGGCCGTCGTGCTCCTCGTGGCAGGTCTTCTGGCGGGCCTCGGCGTCCTGCACCGCATTACGGACAATCGAGCGCTGGCCCAGACGACCAACACGCTGGCCGCGCCCACGGTGATCGTCGCAGCCCCCAAACCGGGTGCGCCGGTGGACAGTTTCCTGCTGCCCGGCAACGTGACCGCCTGGACGGATTCGCCCATCTACGCGCGCACCAGCGGCTACCTCACGCGCTGGTACTACGACATCGGCGCCCGGGTGAAGAAGGGCGCCCTGCTGGCCGTCATCGCCTCGCCCGAGGTGGACCAGCAGGTCAGCCAGGCCGAATCTGAACTGGTGACCGCCCAGGCCACGGCCAACAACGCCCGCATCGAGGCCCAGCGATACGCCGGTTTGGTGAAGTCCCACGCCGTTTCTCAGGAAAACACGGACGCGTTTGTGAACCAGGCCGCCGCCACCTCGGCCGCCGTCCGTTCCGCCCAGGCCAATCTGCAGCAACTGCTCACGTTGCAATCGTTCGAGAAAGTCTACGCGCCGTTTGACGGGGTCGTCACCGCCCGCAACGTTGATACCGGCCAGTTGATCAATCAGGGCGCTGGAACGGAGCTCTTCCACATGCAAGCCATCCAGACCCTGCGCGTCTACGCCAACCTGCCGCAGATCTACTCGGCCAGCGTGAAGCGCGGCGAGAAAATCGGCCTGAGTTTTCCCGAGCATCCCGGCACGCTCTATGACGGGACGCTGGTCCGCACCGCGGCCGCCATCGATCCGGCCAGCCGGACGCTGCTAGTGGAGATCGACCTGGACAACCGCGGCGGCCAGCTTCTGCCCGGCTCCCTGGCCCAGGTTCACTTCAAGACGCCATCCGCTGGAACCGCCTTTATCGTGCCTTCCGCGGCGCTCATCTTCCGCAGTAAGGGGATGCAGGTGGGGAGGGTCGTCCACGGCGATGTGGCGCAACTGGTGCCCGTCGTGATCGGCGAAGACGACGGGGTCACCGTGCAGATCGTCTCCGGTCTTCGAGCGGACGACCAGGTGATTCAGGATCCGCCCGACTCGCTCATCGAGGGTGAAAAAGTTCAGGTGGTGAACCCAAACAGCCAAGCCCACGCGGGAGGCGAATAGCCATGCGCACGTTTCCGCCCAATTTCGGCTCTCAGCTGGGTGCCCCATCCTTGAGACGTTCTGGTTTTTGCCGCAAGGGTGGGAAACCACGACTCCCAACTGGAATTTGTTCTTTAGGCGCTCTTCTCACCCTCGCCCTGCTCGCAGGCTGCAAGCCCGTCGGCCCCGACTACAGCCGTCCCGGCTACCAGGCTCCCGCGAACTATAAGGAAACTGGCGCGGCCGCCGTGCTCATGCCACCACCCTCGCCCGCCGAGGGCGGTTGGCAGCCCGCGAACCCATCCGACGGCATGATCCGCGGAAAATGGTGGGAGATCTACCGCGACTCGCAACTGAACCAACTGGAAGAGCGCATCGCCGCCAGCAATCCGACCCTGCGCCAGGCTCTCGAAACGTACCTCGCCGCGCGCGATCAGGTGAAAGTAGCTCACGCCGCGCTATTTCCCACGGTTTCGGCTGGAGTTTCGGCCCAGCGCGAAAAAGTCTCGCAGAATGGCCCCGACTACTCGTCCACCAAACCCGTCACGTACAACGACTTTGGGCTCAGCGGCCAGGCCAGTTGGGAGCCGGACTTCTGGGGCCGCATCCGCCGCACCGTCGAGGCCGCGCGGTCCAACGCCCAGGCCAGCGCCGCCGACAGCGCGAACATCGACCTCAGCCTTCATGCCGAAATGGCCGCCGACTACTTTCAACTGCGCGGACTGGACGCGGACATCGAGCTGCTCAAAGCCACGGTCGCCGATCTTGAGCGCCAGCTCGACCTGACCCAGCGGCTTTTTGCCGGCGGCATCGGCACCGAGGCCGATGTGGCCCAGGCCCGGACCGAGCTTGAAACCCTGCGCGCCCAGTTGGTGGACCTGGGCGTGGCCCGCGCCCAGTACGAGCACGCCATCGCCAACCTTGCCGGCGAAAATCCCTCGCAGTTGAGCATTCCCTTTTCGCCGCTCGACTCTTCATCGGCTCAGGCGCTGCCGAAGGTTCCCGTCGGCCTGCCCTCGCAACTGCTGGAACGCCGCCCCGACATTGCCGCCGCCGAGCGCCGCGTGGCCGCCGCCAACGCCCAGATCGGGATTGCCGTCAGCGCCTTTTATCCAACCATCAGCCTGGGCGGAGCGGGAGGTTTTGAAAGCGAGCACGCCGGAACCTGGATTCAGGGCCCGAGTTCACTCTGGAGCCTGGGAGGCCAGGCTACCGAACTGCTCTTCGACGCCGGCCAGCGCCACGCCCTCACCGACCAGGCCCGTCACGACTACGAGGCCCAGGCCGCCGCTTACCGGGGCCAGGTTCTTGCAGCCTTCAACGACGTCGAAGACCAGCTCTCCAGCCTGCGAATTCTGGAACAGGAATCAAGCGCGGAGCAGCGGGCCGTCGCCGCGGCCCAGCATTCTTTCGACATTTCCAACCGGCGCTACCAGGGCGGGGTCACCAGCTACCTGGAAGTGCTCACCGCTGAAACGGCACTGATCGAAAACCAGCGCACCGCCCGCGACCTTGAAACTCGCCAGTTTGTTGCGAACGTAGGTCTGGTCCGCGCTCTGGGCGGCGGCTGGGATGCGTCGCAGTTGCCGAAGTAGGGCATCTCTCCTAAGTGGGTGTCTGGGTGCCCCACCCTCGCCGCATTCTTGTTTTTGCGGCCAGGGTGGGATACAGAAGCCTCACTCCGCAGCAGTTGGAGAATGTTCTATCTGCGGAGAAAGCCGTTCACACAGCCGGAGTTCCCAGTAGTTCGCCTTCAAATTCCTCGTTGAGCCACTCACTGAAGGGCCGGAAATCCTCATCGCGGCCCAGAAAGTCGCGCACCATCTGCCGGCCCGGCTTCGAGCCGCCTTGTTCGATCACCAATGTACGGTAGCGGCTGCCGGCCTCGCAGCCGAGCAGATCCGCGGAGTCGAACTGGGCAAAGAAGTCCAGCGCGATCACCTTGTCGAAGGCGTAGGTGTAGTAGTTCGACGAGTAGCCGGTCAGGTGGCCAAAGCTCGCGTACATGCGGTTGCCCTCCAGCCAGTTCCAGGGTTGCAGGCTCTGGTAAAGCTGCTTCGTCTTCGCGTCCAGGTCCAGGCCGGCCGGGTTCTGGTCATGCAGGTCAAGCGAGAGCGTGGTGTAGTAGAGCTGCGAACGCATCCAATCGGCGCGCCCGAAGGCTCCGGCCATCTTCATCTTCCGAATGGTCTCCGAAGATAGCGTTTCACCCGTCTGATAGTGCTTGGCAAAAGCCTGGAGCAGCTTCTCGTCGCGGAAAAACTCTTCGAGCATCTGCGAAGGTACCTCGATGAAATCGCCCTCGGTGGCAAAGCCGCTGATTCCCGCCCACTCGGTCTGCCCGCCCAGAATAGCGTGCATCAGGTGGCCGAATTCGTGAAAATAGGTGACCACGTCGCTGTATTGCAGTAGCCCCGGATCTCCATTCTCGCTTCCGGGAAAGTTGCAGATCAGCGCGGCCTCGGGCAAGGCGCGCCCGCGTACGCCGGTGACCACCGGGGAGGCGGAGAACCACTTGTCCTTGCCCTCGCGGGGGTGCATATCCAGATAGAATCGGCCCACATTCCGGCCGCTGTCGAGAACCTCGAAGACCGACACGTCCGGGTGCCATGCGGCAGCGGTGGAAGGGCGAAATTCGACCTTGAACAGGCGCGCGGCCGTCTCCAGAACGCCCGCCTCCACCTGCGCATAGGGAAAGTAGGGGCGCACGGACTGCGAGTCGAAGTCGAAGGCCGAGCGGCGAAACTGCTCGTACCAGTAGGCGCGGCTGGCCATGTCGATCTCCGCCAGGCCAGGCTGACGCTGGCGCGCAAAGTCGAGAATCAAATCGTGCTCGCGGCGCGCTCCGTCCACGCTGGCCGCGTCGAGCCTGGCCAGAAAATCGCGCACATGAGCCGCCGAGCCCATCATCTGGTCGGCGGTGGCCAGGTCAGCCCAACTGCGGAAACCCAGCACGCCGGCGATCTCGTGGCGCGTGGCCAGCAGGTCCAGAAGAATCTGCCGGTTGTCCGGGTAGGCGCGGGTGTTGTAGGCCAGGAACATCCGTTCCCGCAGTGCGGCGTTTGCGGCGAAGGTCATCACCGGCTGCATATCCGGCTGGTCGGTCGAGAGCGTGACGCGTCCACTGGCATCGGGCTGATGGCGGGCGAGGTAGTCGGCGGGCAAGCCATCCAGTTCGGCAGCCGTAGCCTCGACCGTCTTTGCGCCTTCCTGAATGTTGCGGCTGAACTCCAGCGACAGATGCGTGGCTTTCTCATGCAGCGATTGCAGGTGGTCGCGCGTGGACTGGTCCTTATCCACGCCGGCCAGCCGGTAGCCGAGCAGCGTCCGCTCGATGTAGTGCTTGGTCGCCGGGCTTGCGCCTTCGGTGCCGACGGCCGAGAGAGCCTCGTAAACGGCGCGGTTCAGGCTCAGCGCGCTCGCAGCCTGCGCCACCCGCTGCGCCTCCGTTTGCGCTTGGTCGCGCACCTCTTTGGCGGCAGCCACGGAGTTCAGCACGCCGGCCTGCGCTCCGGCCAGGCTGAGTTCCTCGATGGCCAAGTCGTAGAGGCGCAGAGAGTTCTCCGGCGTGCGTTCGCCTTCGACGGCCAACAGGGCGGCCAACGCCGCTTCGTGCGCGGTCAGACGCGCGCTGACCCAGGCGGCGAGCGCGTCGGCGGAAGCGGCTCCGCCCGCCTCCCAGGCGTGAAGGTCTTGTGCTGCGGCAACAACGATGGGGTTTTCAGCGGACATGGTAGGCAAACTCCTCCAAACTTCTAGGTTAACAAGCTACTTCCAGGTGTGTTGAGCGAAAACCCGCGAATTCCAGGCGTGTGCGCGCCGGCTCGGGAAAAAGACCGCGGGTGGCAACTCCAGCCGTGTGAGCATGGCGACTCGAATCTCGCCTTGGCGGCCATCTTGAAAGGAACCTTGCAAGAGCCTCTTCTTGAATCGGCCATCGGCGGCGGTTTTTACTTGATCGAAGCTGCCGTCGCGCATTCATCCAACAACGGCAGCCGGACCGTCGGGGATGGCGTTTCTCCAGTCTCCGCGCCTGCCTCACTCCGGCAATCTTGGCGATCCGTCCGAATATCCGGGGGATCTTGGCAAGGAAGCGGCCCCTTGAAAAGGTTTATAATTCCGGAGACCGCAAGGAATTCGAGGAGTGTCCACGCAGGTTCACAAGCCGGGCTGGCAAGGCTCTGCATTTTGCGGTTTGTGATAGCAGGGATTGGCAGGAGAATAGGCCATCGTGACAGCTCAAATGAGCGGTGACAGCAGAAACCAGCAGTGGACGACAGGAGTGCAAGAACATGGCCAAGAGCGTGAACAAAGTCATCCTTTTAGGGAATGTGGGCAAGGATCCCGAGATTCGTTCCACACCAGGCGGCGCCATCGTGGCTAACTTTACGCTGGCCACCAGCGACCGTTTTCAAGATCAGCAGGGCAACTGGCAGGACCGTACCGAGTGGCACAATCTCGTCGCCTTCAAACGCACTGCGGAAATCATTCGCGATTACGTGAAGAAAGGCTCGAAGCTCTACCTCGAAGGCAAACTGCAGACCCGTAGTTGGGACGACAAGGAGTCGGGTCAGAAGCGCTACAAGACCGAAATCGTGGTCTTCGACCTTTCGCTGCTCTCCGGTCGCGAAGAGGGCGCAGGCGGCGGCGCGGGTGGATACAACCGGGCGGCCAGTTCCAGCGGTTCGGCTGCCAGCTTTGACCAGCGGAGCCCGGCAGCCTCGGGCGGGCAGGACGAATACTCCCAGTCGGCCGAAATTTCCGACGAAGACATCCCGTTCTGAAAGGTACCTGCGACAACTTTTGTAAAGATTTCGCGTACCGCCCCGTGAAGACCGCCCTGATTGGAGGGCGGTCTTTCTGTTGGACTGGCATTTCCTGGCTAACGCGACGCGCGTACCCTGCCGCATGAACCCTCATCCCCTTCAAGCCTGGAGGATGAAGCGTTCCGGGGAACCGCCGCGGCTCTCCGCCTTACGGATTACGTACGCAGTCGTCCGTCAACCGGATCGGAGTTCCCATACCGACGACTTCGAAGTCAGTGACCTTCAGATCCACCAAATCGTGAGGGCTAAAATCCATGTCGCTGTATTTTGCCCTCGTGTCCTGGTCGCTTTGTGCGGTCAGGGCGATATTGCCGCCGTCCGAAAGGAACATGCCGTACTTCTGCATGGCCCGGGCGACGACCTGCGCGGCCGGCGTCAGCTTCGACATATCGAAGGAGGACTTGAGGCGAAAGCGAACCCCCATCGGCGGCGCATCCACCGGCCCGCGCGGGGCGCCGGCGTGGGTCGCGGGATGCACAAAGACGTGGGCGCGGATGCGGGGATTGGGAAGGATGAAGCGGATGGCGTGATTGATGCTTCCCCGGGCGAGCTCGTCGGCATTGAACAGGAGCGGCGCAATCGGCAAGCCGGCAGCGTCCCCGCTGGTGCATTGATCGCCGCGTCCCGACGGCGGATACACCCGGTCAAGATTCCAAACCGCGAGAAAGTCCGCGATAAGAATATGGTTCTCTTCGGTGGCCTGGTAGGCTTCGTAGAGCTTATGATGAGCGCGGTCCAGCACGATGATGTGGCAATCGTCCGCTTGCAGATCGCACTGATAGCCGGTCTGCGCTTCAGCGCCGCCGCCAACAGGAAGCGGAAAGGTTGAAACGGTGTCGGAATCGGGAGACATCCAGTGCGGGCCCTCGCGGAAGGGGACGTATGGAGTGGTGGCGTTTGCCTGCATGACCCGGAGGCTGAAGTCAACCTGCATCCGGTTGTTGTTTCCCCATCCGCCCGCATCCGCGAGCCAGGAGATGATTTTGGAGGACTGGGGATCGACCGGCGCGTGGCTTATGTCCTCGGTCCAGATAGAGCCGGGCGGGAAGTAGGCAGCCGGCGCTGGAATATTCGCCGCGACGCGTTCCAGATGTGCAGCCTTCGCATTGACGACGTGGTTGTGCAGACCGTAGCCCGTCACAAGAGCTACGAAACCCACGAGGGAAATCATCAGCGTTTTTGCGTGCTTCATGGCGGCTTGTTGTTCCTTTCGTCGATCTGAATCGTCCAACAGGATTTTACACCCGGTTCTTTTCAGCGGCGGCGCCACGTGGTCCCGGTCTTGCCGGGTTCAAGGTTTCAGGGCGGGCAGCGCTCGCCGGCTGTTTTGCATTCCATATCTTCCAGAGCGGTCCGCGCGTAAAAAGAAACTTGTACAGCCCGACGACGGCGGCCGCTTCGAGCACCAGCAGCGCACTGGCTGGAGCGGCAATTCGATTGAGCACGGGCACCCTCGAACGCAGCGCGGCAAGAGCCAGAACCCAGCCGAAGATCTGCACCGCGGCAAACGACGCGTAGAGAATCGAACGACCCGAAAGTGCAAGCGTCGACGCCAGCAGCAGCACCAACAGGTAAGGCGCTGCGAGGCGCATCACCTTGTGCGAGAAAAGCTGGAAGAAAACAGGATTTCGAGGGCTCAATGTCCAGGGAGCGAGAGAAAAAAGCTGAAAGTTGCCCGCCAGCGTGCGCACCTTGCGATGAAACTCGTCTCTGATTTTTTGAGGCCAGGTATCGTAGACCAAGGCGCGCGAATCGAGGACCGACCTGTAACCCTGACGGATAATCGAGAGCGGCTGGAACATATCGTCGAGGATCATTCCATCCGGCTGCGGAACGGCGAGTGCGCGGCGAATCGCATAAAACCCGCCGTAGACGCCTACCGGCGAGGCGACTACGGATTCCGCGGTCCGGATCCATTTCTCATAGCGCCAGTAGATTCCGCTGACGGCAGCGGAAGTGGCATCGTGGGATTGCTGGCGCAGAACCAGTTCGCCGGCCGCGCAGCCGACCCTGGGATCGGCGAAGTTGCTCACCAGTTGTTGAATCGCCCCTGGAGCGATTTCAGGGCGGATGTCCACGAACAGGATCAGCTCGGCCGTGGCCCGCTCCATGCCGGCATTCACGGCCACCGCCTTGCCGCGGTGCTCTTTCAGAACAAGGGTGACGAGGCGCGGATTGTCCTGGCGGGCCAGCAATTGCTCCGTTCCGTCTGTCGATCCATCCGAAACGATGATGATCTGCTCGATTTTGGGGTAGTCGAGACCAAGCAGGCGCTCGATCTGGCGCGGAAGCAGCGCCACTCCGTTATGCACGGCCAGCACCACGCTCACGCCGGGGGTGATCGGGCGCGCCGTCCAGGGCCGCGGACGCAGCCACGCAAGCAGACCGATCAGCGCGGGATATCCTGCGTAGGTGTAAAACAGCCAGCCATCGAAGTCAGGAAGATGATCTTCACTGGGCTCCCCTTCGCAGGATAATCGTCTTGATGGTTTCAAACATGATGAGCAGGTCGAGCCCGATGGACTGATGTTTGATGTAGTAAAGATCGTATTCCAGCTTTTGTTTGGTCTCCTCCAGGCTTGCGCCATATTGATAGCGCACCTGCGCCCAGCCTGTAATTCCGGGCCGGATCATATGCCGCAGGTCGTAAAAAGGGATTTCTTCGCTGAGCCAGCGCACGAACTCCGGGCGCTCCGGACGGGGACCGACAAAAGCCATATCGCCGCGCAGGACGTTCCAGAGCTGCGGAATTTCGTCCAGGCGGGTCTTGCGCATGAATCTCCCAATCCGAGTCACGCGCGGATCGTCCTTGGTGGCCCACACCGCTCCCTGCGCTTCGGCGTCCTGGCGCATGGTGCGGAATTTATAGGCCGTGAACGGGCGCCCGCGCCGCCCGACGCGCGTCTGGCTGAAAAAGATGGGCCCCGGCGAGGAAAGCCGCACGGCAAGAATGATGAACGGGAAGAACGGCAGGCAGATCATCAGGGCGGTAAAAGAGACGGCAAAAGAGAGCATGCGGCGAAGAAGCTGCTGCGATGCGCTCATGCGGAACCCGTCGGTGAAGATGAGCGTGCTCGGGTTGAGTCCGTCCAGGGACAATTTTCCCGAAAGCCGCTCCAGAAGCGCGCTGGAATTTTCAATCACCACGCCGCACAGGCGAAGCTCGAGCAGTTCCCGAACCGGCATCGACAAGCGGCGGTCTTCCATGGCGACGATGATGCGGTCAATGCCCGGTTTGGGGCAGCGAAAGGCGCGCAGTTCCTCCGCGAAACGGCTGGACGATGCCGGCTCCTCGCTTTCCCCTTTCCATCCGACGATTTCGGTGCCGATGTGACTGGCCAGCAGCGTTTCAACCACGACGCCGGCCCGCTTGCCGCAGCCAAGAACATAAACCCGCTCGCGAAAGATGGCAAGGCCGAGAATCCGTTCATAGGCCCAGCGCCAGAAAACGAGAAAAAATGCGAGCAGGATTATGCCCAGGGAAAACAGATGAGGGGCGAGATAAAGCTCGGGAAAGCAATAGACGGCGCCCGCGAGAAAAAAACACAGCACGCTGAGGACGAGCAGCAGGCGAAAATAGATTTCCCACCCTTCGGGGATGCGCCTGGGCCCGTACAAATCGAAGTAATAGGTTAGCAGCAGCGTAACAACGGTGACGCCGGCGATCTCGAGGATGCCGTTTTCATAAAACAAAACGATGTAGGCGTCCGGGCCCAGAAGATAAAAAGTGGCAATCAGAAACGATCCGCTTACGAGAATCGTCTCGCAGAGCAGCAGCACCAGGGTCCGCGTGGGATAGTAGACATTGAAAAGACGAATCATCCTTCTCCCCGCTTATCCTTTTGCCAATGTAACCCGCTGCCGGCCGCCTGTTTGTCGTAGTAGTAGTAATATCCGTTGCGGGGAGCGTTCCTGACCGCATTCAGCACAAAGCCCAGGATGCGGGAACTGCTGAACGCCGCCTGCGCGCGCTGGGCTACCTCGAATGGCGTTTTGCCGCCGCGGGCAACCAGCAAAACGGCATCGGCGACGCGGGAAAGATCGATCGCATCGGTAAACGCGAGCGCCGGCGGGGTGTCGATCAGAATCCAGTCGAAGTGCGGCGCGACCGCGGCCAGCAACTGTTCGGCGCGCTTGCTGGCGACCAGTTCCGAGGCGCTATCTCCGCCTGCGCCGGCGGGGATGAAAGTAAGATCAGGGAGGTTGTGCGTCAGACCGCCCTCTGCGATGCGCGGATTCTGGTTGCGCTGCAGAATATCGTTGATCTCCGCTTTTTCCTCGAGATACTCCGTAAGCCCAGGCGTTCTGGGCGCGCCCAAAACGGTGTGAAGCGAAGGGCCGCGCAGATCGGCGTCGATGAGCAGAACGCGGTTGTTCCGGCCGCGCGCCAGGCTCATGGCCAGATTTGCCGCGACAAAGGACTTGCCTTCCGAGGGCATTCCGCTGCTGATGAGGATGGTCTTGAGCGGAGCCAGATCGTTGAACTGATATATCTGCGACCGCAGGCCGCGAAACTGCTCGATGCTTTCGCCGCAATCGCCGACCGTTGGAAGGGAAACCAGCGATGGACGCCACGAATGCAGGACAATCTGGTCAACGAGAATGTCGTCTATGACTGGCGGCAGCTGCTCTCTGACGGGAGCGGCAAACTGCTCGTCGGTCTCCGTCTCGCCCGCATCCTGCGCGGCCTTCCGCTCAAGATCTGCCCGTTGAAGTGCATCGTAGATTCGGCTCATATCTCACGTTCCTTCATTAGATCGGCGTCATCGGCAGTCGCCTTGATGTTTTGGGGGCCATGGATGTGCTGAGGCTGCATGGTCAGCTTGCGGATCGGTGTGGGCGTGACCGTGAAAGGATGCTCGACAAGATCGAGTTCCAGGCAGACCGACTCCACAATGTGCCCGGCAACCGGGTTGATCTGCGCCGCATAGGCGGAAATCAAGGCCTGCTCGCAGATCAGGTTGATAATGCGGGGAATGCCCTTCGAGTAGTGATGAACGAGCTGCGCCGCCTCAGGCAGCAGAATCGGCCGGCTGGCTCCGGCAATGCGCAATCGCTCGACGATGTAGGCCGCCGTCTCTTCCGCGTTCAACGGCTGCGTCTTGCACCACAGCGAGATGCGCTGACGAAGCTGGCGAACGTTGGGATGGAGAAGCTTTTCTTCGAGCTCCGGCTGGCCGGAGAGGACAATCTGCACCAGCTTCTCCGACGAAGTCTCAAGATTGGTCAGCAGACGAATCTCTTCAAGCAGCTTCCAGGAGAGATTCTGCGCCTCGTCGATCACGATGGCGGTCAACTGGCGGGCGCGGTAGCGCTCGATGAGCCAGCGATTGAGCTGCAAAAGCATGCCCGACTTTGTCCGAGTCGTGGGCGGAATGCCAAAATCCGTAAGCACAAATTCGAAAAAGTCGAGCACGTCCAGACGGGGATTGAAGACGAAGGCAGTGGCGATGCGTCCCTTGGTGAAAGTCTCGAGAACGGCGTTGAGCAGGGTCGTTTTTCCTGTTCCCACTTCTCCGGTCATGACCACGAAGCCTTTGCGCGCGGCAATGCCGTACTGCAGGCAGGCAAGCGTCTCCCGGGTCTGCGGCCTCAGAAAGAGAAACCGCGGATCGGGACTAGCTCCGAAAGGGAGGGCGCGAAGCCCGAAGAACGATCTGTACATGGCTAACCGTGCGCGCTTTCCATGGGTTTGGGGGTTCGGGAAAAGAGTTTTCCGCGCTTGGGCGCCCGGCCGGGGCGGTCCAGATCGTTGATGTACGAAACGACAGCCAGTGTTGGCAGCTTGGTGAAGGCCCACACATCG
This sequence comes from uncultured Acidobacteriaceae bacterium, assembly GCA_963788415.1. GTDB lineage: Bacteria > Acidobacteriota > Terriglobia > Terriglobales > Acidobacteriaceae > Telmatobacter. Next base: position 12,021 of record CAWBHO010000091.1, read on the forward strand.
TTTTCGCTACGCAGGGACGTATCGCGATACTCGAGCAACCCGGCAATCAGCAGCCCCAGAAACAGACCGGCGCCAAAACCGCCCACGGCAAACAGCTTGTGATTGGGGAAAACCGGCGAGTCGGGAAGGTTGGGAGCGTCCATCACGCGGAACTGCTCGCCTTCCTGGCGTTGTTCAAGAGCGGTCGCCATGGACGATTCATTCATCTTGGTTAGCAGGCTGTTGTAAAACTGCAGAGCCTCCTCATGGTTGCGGGTGACTTCCTTGTATTGTTCTTCCACCATCGGGCTGGCGTCGATCCTCGCCTCGTAGGCGCGAACCTGCTGCTCGATCGTGGCCTGCGTCTGCTTGGCGTTGGCGATGGACTGGCGCTCGGCGCGAAGCTGGGCCTTGAGCTCTTGAAGCTGCGGTGAATCGGAGACGGCTGGAGCGGCCTTGCCCTTCGCTGCCGGGGCCGATTCGTGCGCGATCTGTGCCTGCAGCGAGGCAATCTTGCGCTTGATCGCGATCACGTCCGGGTAGTCGGGCGTGTAAAGAGCCTCCAGCGTTTCTTTCTGCGCGACTGCATCCTTGAGTTGGGAACTGAGCGAGTCGGGCGAAGCCGGACCTGCGGCGGCGACGGGCGCATCGCGCGTCTGCTGGGCGATCATGGCCTCAAGAAAGGTCTCCTGCTGCTGGGCTCGGCTCAGGGACTGGGTCGCGGCGTCAAGCTGGGTGGTCAACGCCTGAAGAGTATTCATGTTCGACTGTTCCTGATCGGGCAGCTTGCCCAGATACTTCGTCTGGAAGTCCGCAAGCCGCGCATCCTGCTCATCGAGATTTCGCTTCGAGTCATCGAGCTGCTGTTTCAGAAAATCGGTCGTGCCTTCGGCCGACTCCTGGCGCGCATTCAAATTCGCCGTGACGAACAGGGAGGTGATCTCGCCACACACCTGTTGGGCGGTGTGTGCGTCCCGCGCTTTGAAGGTGATGAAGAAGCCCGGCATCGATTGCGACCCTCCAGCGGGGATGGGGTTGATCCCGATGTCCCTCCGCGTCATCTCGATGCGGTCGTCCAGGGTGTAGTCCTTGCCGGGATAAAGGTTAAACCGCTCGATGATGGGCTCGATGCGCGAACGGCTCAGAATCTGCTGCTTCATCGACGCCAGCCGCGCGTTCAAATCTTCATTGACCACCGGCTTGACGTAGTCCTCCGGAACCTTCTGCTGTTCGATGAGCACCAGCGTCTGAGAAACATACCGCGGAGGAAGGACGTAGCTTACGCTGATGCCAACTCCCAGCAGAAAAACCGCGCAGGCCAGAATCAGCCACACCCGGCGCTTCAGGATTGCCGCGTAGTCCTCGATGGTCATATCACGATGCCCGAGCATAAACCTCCTTGATGCCTTACCTCTTGAAGTGCATTACCCGCGGGGAGTAACTGACGCCGAAACCGATCACCTGCGAGAGCTGGGAGATGGCGTTTGTGGGAAGCGTCGAGCCCGACGACTGTTCGGTCGCTGTGTAGTTTGCGTAGAAGCTGAGATACCGGCCCCATTTCCGCGTGGCCGTCACGCCGCCGTACTCCGCGCTGATCACGGCGCCGGGCTGAACCAACCCCAGCTCCAATTCGATTCCAGAGATAAGCGCCTGGCTGCGCATGTACGCGCCGCTAGCGCCAATCGTCAGATCCCTTCCGAAGGTGCGAGAAATCCCGCCGCTCAGGTCCTTGTTGTGCGAGCCGAAGGATTCCAGCACTCCGGCGCCGCTCTCGGTCCCCTGGAAGTAGCTCAGCGAGGATGTCGTGGTGCGGGTCGCATAGCTGGCGCTGGCGTTCACGGTGAGTCCCGACGACGTCGAGGAAGCAATAGGAACCACGACTCCGAGCACATCGATCTGGATGCCGGAAGTCGTCTCCCACTCCGGTCCCATGGAAACGCTCGTCTGGAACCGCCGGCCCCAGGTGCGCGTGTAGCCGAACAGCACGGACTGAGTGTCCATGGCTACGGTGTCTCCCGGATAGGTGGAGCGGGAGTAGGCGTATTGACCAAAAATCGAATCCGAAGCGCTCAGACGCCTGGAGATTTGTCCGTTCACCTGCCACTGATTATCCTCCAGGCCGTTGTTGTCCGGGAAGCGAAGAACCGAGTAGCTGCCGCCCCCGGTCAAGCTGGTTGCGGGGCCGATCCTGCGCGACAGGTTCGCGGTCGTGGTGTTGGTCACGCTGCGCGTGTTCAGCGTCAGCACCGACTGGGTCGTCTGGCCTGTCTGGCTTGTCTGATCGCCCACGCCCGGAATGCCGGAAAATCCCGTGGTCGGCGCCTGCGGAATATAGTCCACGTCATCGCTGAGCTGGAGTGACCATTTGCGCCGGACAACGCCCTGCGAAGCGAGCATGTGCTGGAATACCCCGCTTTCCCCGCCCGAACCGCTGATATTCCACAGGTCGCCGCCCGAGTAGGTCAGCGCAAAGGGCCAAGCCGGGCTGTAATTTGCGTACGACAGATCTCCGGACACGGAACTGGTCTGCGAATCGCCCTGAGATCCGGCGTAAAACTGCGCAATCTGCCCATAGCGCAGATCGTAGCGCAGGGTTCCGCTCAGCGGCAGTTCCGGGCCGCTGATAGCGGGCACGACCTGCGCACCCGCCGCGGCGCAGGCTGCAACGAGAGTTGCCAGGACCAGCTTGCATATCTTCATCGGGTCCACCTCAGGGAACAACAATCGTATCGCCCGGCTCAAGAACGAGATTGAGCGAGCCGTCGCCCCGTAATGCCTGCTTGTAATGCACGGAAATCTTCTTTTGCTGCCCGCCTTGACCGCGCAGGATGTAAATCTTCTTCGAATTGGCGTATTCGGTCAGCCCGCCGCCGGTGGCAATGGCCTGCAGCAGGGTCATGCTGGACGTCATGCCGATCGGGCCAGGTTTGCCAACTTCCCCGATCAGGTAGATGACTTTGCTGTTGATCTGGCTCATGACCACGGTCACATCGGGGTCCTGAACGTACTTCTTGAGCTTCTCCGCGATTTCACTGGCCAGCCGCAGCGGCGTCTTGCCGGATGCCTGGACATCCCCAAGCAGCGGAATCGAGATCATGCCGTCGGGACGGACCAGTACGCTGCCTGACAAGGTCGGCTGCTGGAACACCGTCACCGTCAAAACGTCGGACGGACCAATGATATAGGTATCGTCCGGAACTAGGGCGGATGCGCTGCGGGCGGCCGGCTTGGACAGCGGCTGCACGGCGGGCTGTGGTGCGGGCGGCTTGTCCTGGGCCTGGCAAAAGAGCGCCGGCGCAAGAAAAGCCGCAAGGAGAAAGGTTGCCGGTCTCATTGTGCGACTCCATTCTTGTTCAGCATTGATCGGTCTTCTGTTTCGATGTACTTGAGCTTGTAAAGCAGGGCCTTGTAGCTGATCCCCAGCTCGGCCGCGGCGCGCTTGCGGTTTCCGCCGGTCGAGGCCAGAACCTGGGAGATCAACTGTCGTTCAATCTGGATCGAGGAGGCGCGCGTGGCCTCCTTCAGCAAAAGATGCCTGCGATTGACGTCCGGTCTTGCCGACCGCGCCGCCGCCTTGATCGCGGCCAGGGAAATCGCCTGGTCTCCGATGACCACAAGCGTCTTGATCGCGGTTTCGAGTTCGGGCAGGTTGTCCGGCCAGGTGTGGTCCATCAGGTGTTCGACGATTTCCTTCGTCAAAACCGGTTTGGGACGGTCAAACTGCTTGGCGTAGCGCGTCAGCAGTTCTTCGGCGATCGAGAGAATCTCGGACCTTCTGCAGCGCAGCGGTGGAACCCGGAGGGTAACGGCAGAAATCAGATAATAGAAGTCCTCTCTCATCCGCCATGATTTGACGGCTTCCAGAAGCTCGCGGCTCGAACCGGAGAGAAGACGGCCGGGCTGCGCCTGACCGGGGAGAAAGCAGGTGTCGAGGATCAACTCCTGCAAGGGAAGGCCCAGGTCGGTCACTTCCGCCAGATAGACGGTTCCCTCGGTCGAGAGATCGGCCGCCAGAGCCGCTGCGCTCGTTTCGCCGCATCGGATCTCTTTGAAGGCGCTGCGAGAGCGACTCGAACGCGCATGGATCTGCTCGGCGATGGATCGCTTTCCGGCGCCGTGCTCGCCCATGATCAAAACCGGGCAGTCGGTCTCGGCAATCCGGGCAATCGCGCGCTGCATCCGCGCCTCCATGAGAGGAATCGGCCTCGCCTGCCGGTGGATGCCCTGGATTTCTGCTGTACTTGCCATAAGGAGCTGATGATCCACCCTCTCCATAGCAATACAGATTCCAAACCTGGGATGCTGAGCGAGGCTCGGAATATTCCCGCGGAATAGGGGATATTCGCCGCGCTCCTTGGCGGGACACCAGAAAAGTGGAAGAATCGATCCTGCTTCGTGGAAAAAATGTACCACAAATGCTCTCGAATAGTGGAATACTTTTTCCATCACGAGTGGAAGATTGATTCCCCAAAAGCGGAATTCGTGGCAAACTTTCCTGCATCAGGCCGCTTTTCCTTCGGCACAGCAATTGCTAGGGAAAGATAGACGGATCGAGGAAGGTCGAGGACACCTTTACGATAAAGATGGCTCAAGATTTCGAGACTACCCCTGCTCCCCGGGGTTTCTGGTCCCCTGGCAACGCTCGATTGATCGGGGGCGCGGCGACCATCTGCCTGCTGACAGCGGCGGTCTATTCACAGGTGCTCGTGAAACTGCTTTCCGACTGGTGGAATATCCCGGATTTCTCTTACGGCTTTCTGGTGCCTCTTTTTTCGGCCTACCTGATATGGGAAAAGAGAAAGACCCTTCTAGCCACCAAAATCCTTCCGTCCTGGAGCGGAATCGCCATCATGCTGCTGGGGCTGGTCGTTCTGCTGCTGGGGGTTTACGGGTCCGAGCTTTTCCTGTCGCGGATTTCGCTGATCATCCTGCTGGCCGGACTGGTGGTCTGCTTTGCCGGGTGGGAGTTTTTGAAGGAGTTGCGCTTTCCCCTGCTGGCCCTGCTGCTGGCCATCCCGATTCCGGCCATCCTCTTCAATCAGATCACCTTTCCGCTCCAGATCCTGGCTTCCAAGCTGGCCAGCAGCCTGCTTCCTCTCTTTGGCGTGCCGGTTCTGCGCGAGGGGAATGTGATCGAGCTTCCCTTGATGAAGCTGGAGGTAGCCGAGGCCTGCAGCGGCATCCGCTCCCTGATGAGCCTGTTCACGCTCGCAATCTTCTACGGATACTTCATGGAGAAGTCCGTCTGGAGGCGAATCGGGCTTGCTCTGGCCAGCATTCCCATCGCCATCGCGGCCAACGCGGTGCGCATTCTCGGCACCGGGCTGTGCGTTCAGTACTGGAATCCGGACAAGGCGGTGGGCTTCTTCCACGAGTTTTCCGGCTGGGTGATCTTCCTGGTTTCGCTCACCTGCCTCTATATTCTCCATCGCTTGATGTGCCTGTTCCCGGCAAAAAGGCGGCAGAGATGAACAACCTTCGTTTTTGGGCCGCGGCACTGCTGCTGGCGGGAACGGCGCTGATGCTCGATGCGCGCCCGGATACCGATCACAATCCCCCCTACGCGCCCTTGTCGCAGTTTCCGGTCGTGCTGGGGGGATGGACGGGGACCGATCAGCCCATCGATCAGGAGACGCTCGATGTGCTCGGTTCAGGGGAGTTTCTGGCGCGCGTTTATACAAAGGGCGCGCAGGTGGCGCCCATCGGCCTGTTCATCGGCTATTTTCCCACCCAGAGAACCGGGCAAACCATTCATTCTCCCAAGCATTGCCTGCCGGGGGCCGGCTGGGTCTTCGAGTCGTCCCATTACGTTCGTCTGACCGACGCGGCTGGAAAGCCGCACCGGGTTGGGGAGTATATCATTGCCGACGGCGACGTGCGGCAGTTCGTTATCTACTGGTACGAGGCGCATGGGCGCAGCGTGGCCAATGAATACATGGCGAAGATCGACATGATCGCCGATGCAATCCGCATGAATCGCACCGACGGGGCGCTGGTCCGGGTGATCACGCCGATTGTTCCCGGTGAAGGCGTATCGGCGGCAAGAGCGCGCGCCGAGGCATTTACCGCGCAGCTTGCGCCCCTGCTGCCGCGATTCATCCCAGACTAGGCGCGTTCAGGGAGCTGGAGACGGCTCCCCCGCGCAGCCCATGGCTTCGGGCGGAGCCGTTCGAGAGACAGCCTGAAAGGACGAAGGAAAGTGGAAAACCAATGCAAGGCATCTCAATCTGGATTGAAGAGCAGGCCGGAGGCGGGAAAATCCCGCGCCGCCCTGGGAATCGTTGCGCTTTTTCTCTCTCTTGCTCTGTTGACCGGCTGCTTTCGCGATCCCAATGTGCGCAAGCACAAATACCTGGAAAGCGGCGAGCGCTATAGCGCCCAGGGCAAGGACAGGGAAGCCGCCATTCAGTTTTCCAATGCCCTGAAGATCGACAAGAACTTTGCCGATGCGCATTACGCGCTGGCCAAGACTTATCTTCATATGGGCGCAGTGAGCGCCGCCTACGGCGAACTGCTGCGGACCGTGGACCTGCAGCCGACAAACTACAAGGCGCGGCTGGAACTGGGAGACATGTTGCTGGCCGGAGGCAAAGTCGACGGTGCCCAGACGCAGGCCGGCGCGATTCTGGCCGCGGAGCCCAACAATGCGGATGCCCACGCCTTGTTGGCCCGCATTGCGGCCAGGCGGGGACAGAAGGATCAGGCCCTGAGCGAGATTCATCGCGCCCTGGAGCTGAATCCGAACAAGGCCGACTATCACGATACGCTCGCGCTGCTGGAAGTGGGCGAGCCGGCGCAGGACTCGAAGGTCGAAGACGAATTGAAGAAGGCTGTCACGCTCGACCCGAAGTCGTTGAATGCCAAGCTGCTGCTGTCCGCCTTCTATGTCAAGAACAGCCGCTTGGCGGAGGCCGAGAAGGTCGGCTGGGAGGCCGTCGCCGCGGCACCCAAGAGCCTCGTAGCCAGGGCCAATGTCGCCCACGTCATTCTTTTAGAGGGCGATCGGGCCAGAGCCGTGAAAGTGCTCCGCCAGGCTTCGGACGATTTTGCGGATAACCCCCAGGGAGTCCAGATTCTGGCCGACTACTATATCCAATCGGGGCAGATCGACAAGGCCAAGGAGGAGTTCGCCCGGCTGGTGCAGGTCCATCCAAAGGATGATTCTCTCAAGGAGGCGTACGCCCGGTTTCTTATCCAGACGGGCGACAACGCTGCCGCTCAAACCCTGGTTGCGGGGCTGATGCAGGAGAACGGCAAAGATCCTCAGGTGGCCGCGCTGAACGGAATCGTACTGCTCAACAACAATCGTCCGGGGGAGGCCGTGATTGCCCTGGAGGGCGCTGCCAGCAATGCCCCAAAGGACGCTTTCATTCAGTTCTGGCTGGGCAGGGCCGCACTGGCCAAGGGCGACGGCAACCTGGCCGAGAAGAGCTTTCGCCAGGCGGCGCAGTTGAATCCTCCAGGCCTGGAAGCGCTGAGCCAACTGGCGATCATCGCGGCTCGGCGCGGGGATACGAATATGCTGACGGATCTGGCGGACAAGGCCATCGCCGAGGCGCCTCATTTTTATCGCGGCTATCTGTGGCGGGCGACCGTTGAGCTGAACAGCCACGCTGAAGACAAGGCGGAGGCCGACCTGAAGACCGCCATGGGCTACGCTCCGCAGGATCCGCAGGCTTATCTGATGATGGGAGAGATTCGTTTCGCCCAAAAGCATTTTCCGGAGGGCGCGGCGCTGTTTGAAAAGGCTCTCGGGTGCGATCCCAATTCGGTTCCCGCCCTGCGCGGACTGGTTGCTTACGATCTGATGAAGAAGCAGCCGGCTCAGGCCCTGGATCTGCTGAATGCGCAAATCGCCAAGAGCCCCAACAACAGCGGATTCCTGGATCTTCTGGCGCAGTTGCAGATTGAAAACAAGAACTTCGATCAGGCTTCCGTTACGGCTCAGAAGGCCATCCGCGTGAATCCCAATGACGCCGAGGCGGTATCGATCTACGCTCAGCTTCAGGCGCAACGCGGACAGGCGGGAAATGCCATCAACGCCTGGCAGCAATGGTCGAACGCTCACCCCGGCAATGCCGGAGCCCTCGCCGTGATGGGAACGCTGGAAGAATCGCGCGGGAACTGGCAGCAGGCCGAAAACGACTACAAGAAGGCTCTGCAAATTCAATCCAAGCAGCCCGTGGCGGCCAACAATCTTGCCTATCTGATGCTGGAGCATGGGGGCGATGTGGACGTGGCCCTGACCTTGGCGCAAACGGCGCGGCAGGCGGCGCCGAATTCACCATCGAGCGCCGATACCCTGGCGTGGGCTTACTACTACAAGGGAGCTTACGGATTCGCTCGCGATCTTCTTGAAGACGCCGTCAAGATCAATCCCAAGGACGCCGCCATGCAGTATCACCTGGGCATGGTATACAGCAAACTGGGGAACAAGAGCGACGCGGCGGCTCACCTGAAGAATGCCATTTCGCTCGCGCCCGGCTCGCCGGTCGCCAAGCAGGCCCAGGCGGCGTTGCAGGGACTGGGATAGTCTGCAAGGAAGCGATGGATGGCTGACCGGTTGCGCTTGACGCGCAACCGGTCAGCCGGTTTCTGTGAATCGACGCACAAAGATGGATGACCCGCACTCGCTTTCCGGAGTATCGCTGATACCGACATGACAAATACCAAGACCATCGCCCGGAACGCCGGCTGGTACGGCATCGAGAATGTCATCAGCATTGTTGTCGGCCTATCCACTTCGATCGCCATCGCCCGCACGCTGGGGCCTACGAAGATGGGCTACATCATCTACGTCATCTGGATCGCGTCGGTGGTCAGCAGCCTGGGCGGAATGGGCATCCCGGCCACCACGCGCAAATACATGGCCGAGTTCCTGGGCATGGGCGACCGGGGAACGGCAAGATTCATTTACCTGCGCACCCTGCTGCTTCAGGCGGGCCTGGCGACCATCGCCACTGCCAGCCTTCTATTCTGGGTGCTCGGAGACGCCTCGGCGGATTATAAGCTCGCATCTGTTCTTGTCGTGCTCAGCATCTGGCCTTCCATGGTCAACTCCATCTCGGCGCAGGCCAACGTTGCCACCGAAGAGTTATCGCGCAATTTACCCGCATCCATCGCTTCCATTCTAGTTTTCTTCTTCGCCATTACTGCAACCGTGGTGCTGAACTGGGGTGTGATCGGCTTTGGCGCATCTGTGTTCGTCATGCGCTCAACGGACTTCCTGGTGCGCTTTTTTCCGACCATAAGACTTATACGCTCATGGGGAAAAAGCCATGTTTACCCGGAGGGATTGCGTCGGCGCATGACCTCCTTTGCCTGGCAGAGCGTCACCAGCATGATTGTGGCTCTAGTGGTGTGGGACCGGTCGGAGTTTCTGCTGCTGAAGTATCTTTGCCCGGACATTCGCCAGCTTTCCTACTATTCGGTGGCCTTCAGCATGTCCGAGCGGCTGCTGATGAGCGCCACCATTTTCGGGTCGGCTACCGGCGCCACCATCTTTGCCCAGTACGGACGGGACAAGTCCCGGCTATCGGGGCTCACAGCATCCTCGTTCCGCTATCTTGCGCTGACCTCCATTCCGCTGCACTTCATCTCTTCCGCCCTGGCGGTGCCGGCGCTGCTGCTGCTCTATGGCAACCAGTACCGGGGCGCGGAAGCGGTGGCCACGCTGGCTCCGCTGCTGGGCATGCCGAAGGCCTTTATCAGTCCCGTGCAGAGCCTCCTCGAAAGCAACGAGCGGCAAGGCTATGTCATCCTGGCCACGGTGCTGGCGGGCGTCGTTGATATGGGCGTGGCCTGGTGGCTGATTCCATCCCATGGCGCGGTGGGCGCCTGCATTGGCAGCGGAGCGGCGCAGATCGTAGCGGTCGTAATGATGTGGGCCCTTGGCATTCATTTTTACAAGGTGAAGCTCCCCTGGGCGCTGCTGGCGAAGGTCTGCTTCATCGCATCGCTGGCGGCGCTGAGCGCGCATTTCATTGCTTTGCACATGGCGCCGGTGTGGGCGATCCTGTGCGGCGGAAGCGCCTCGCTGGTGGTCCTTATCTGGCTGTTTTACCTTCTGCGCGTACTGGAGCCTCAAGACCGCGACCGGTTCAATCTCCTGGCCGGGATGCTGCCCGGGCCGCTGGCCGGCGTGACGCGCAAGACTCTCGCGCTGATTACCCGCCCGGATGCTGACGGCGTAACTTCGACCACGGTCTGAACAGGCGCAGCGATGTGCAACCAAGCATGGATGCACGGCAAAAGCGGCATCAAGGGCCATTTCGATATCCCCTTGCATCAAGAAGATGCAGATCAATGGGAGGCTGAGCTTGAAGGTCAGTGTTATCATTCCCGCGTACAATGCGGAGCAGTATGTCGCCAAGGCCATCGAGAGCTGTCTGATTCAAACCGATGTTCCTCACGAGATCATCGTCGTTGATGACGGATCGACAGATGGTACCGCAGAGATTGCAGAATCATTTCCTTCGCCAGTTCGCGTGATCCGTTTATCGGAGAACGTGGGCCTGCCGGGCGCCAGAAATCGAGGCGTTCAGGCTTCCAGGGGCGACTGGCTCGCCTTCCTCGACGCGGACGATTGGTTTCTCCCGGAGAAGTTGGAGTACCAGCGCCGCTGCGCTTTGGAGAACGAGCAAGCGGTGTTGATTTACACCGCCTTCTATACTTCCCGCGACGGCGTGGAATCTCCCGCTCGGTTCAACCCACCGACAGTTCTGGGGAAGATGCTGCGTTACCGCTGTGCCTTTCATGTCGGCACGGTGATGCTTCGCCGTGATGCATTTGATGCGGTTGGGGGATTTAATCCTTCTCTTAGGGTGAATGAAGACTGGGATCTGTGGCTTAGGCTCGCCAACCGCTTTTCCATCAAATCGTTCGCGGCGGTGTCGAGGCCACTTGCGGTGTATCAGGTGACTGTTGGAAGCCTATCTTCAAATGCCATGCGAATGTTCAAAGCGAAAACCAATATTGTCGAAGGCAGGTGTCTTTACGGAACCGCCGGTCTTTCGAGGTACCTTTGGCGGCGAAGAATTTCCGCATTTCAGCATTATGATGCATCGATCGCGCTACGCGAAGAGGGACAGCTTCTTGACCTTCAGTTCATCCTCAAAAGCATCGCTGCTTGGCCGTTTCCGTGGAGCGAGATGCCCAGGAGGTACAAGATCGCGGCGGTCATGGTGAAGCAACATCTTCTCAGGCAGTTATTCAGGTAAACCTTTCAGGCGAGATGCATTCATAACAAATAATGGAGCATACATGGCGACTACAGACACCAGTTCCAGGATCAGCGTGGTCATTCCGGCTTACAACGCGGCGCGATTTCTGCCCCGCTGCCTTGAGTCAGTCTTCGCGCAAACCTTGAAGCCGGACGAAGTGATCGTCGTCGATGACGGCTCGACCGATAACACCGCGGCGCTGGCGGCGGAGTTGGGGGCGAGAGTTATCAGCCGCCCCAATGGCGGGCCGTCGGCTGCCAAGAATGCGGGGATCCAGAGTGCTTCGAGCGAATGGATCGCCCTGCTGGATGCCGACGATTTGTGGGCGCCGACGAAACTGGAGCGCCAGGTTGCCTGCATCCAATCCGATACCGTGCTCGTCTACACCGGCATCAGGATTTTCGACGATAACGGAGTTCGTGGAGAGTCGCGCGGAATCGATGCAACCTTGGCGAAAAAGATGCTGCGGTATTGCAATCCGATTCCGAATTCTTCCGTCCTCGTTAGACAAAGCGCAATCACGCAGGGCGGCGGTTTCCGCGAAGATATCCGCAACGGCGAGGACTGGGAGATGTGGTTCCGGATGCAGCGTCTGGGAGATTTTGAGGCGGTGCCCGATCCGCTGACTGACTACTACGTATACCAGAATAGCCTCAGCGCAAATCCCAGAACAATGATTGAGGGTCTCGATCGGTTTATCGATGCGACGCTGCTAGCCGACCTGAGAGGCTTTAAACGCTGGGCTTGGAGGCGCCGGATTCTCGCCGTGCAGTTGTCGAGCGCCGGCCTGATCGCACGGGATAACAAGCTCAAGGGTGAGGTTCGCTACATATTCCGCTCGATTTGCGCCTGGCCTTCACCTTTGTGGGCGCCGCGCCGCTTTGCTATGCTCGCGGTAAGCGTACGACGTTCGATAAGCCGGCCCAATGAAGCGTGATGAACGGGAAGCCCCGAATCCTTCTGATCTCCAAAGTTGCGGGTGGGTCATCGGCGAAATAGGGAAATCGATCATGGCGCGCTGCTGGCGGCGGTCAATGGGATCGACTGCTTCAACGAGTCATCGAATGCATATGAAAGAAAATGAAAGGGGCGTGATCGGCGATTGAGGGCAAGAATTGGCTTTGTTATCGTTTCACACGATAACCCCGCACAGCTACTAAGGCTTATTCGACGGTTGATAAAGCTATATGGCAATCCGATCATTATCTGCCATCACGACTTCAGCAAGTGCTCCCTGGAAGGATACGACTTTCCAAAGGAAGTTAGCTTTGTTCGGCCGCATATTGAAACCAAATGGGGAGATTTGTCAGTCTATCGTGCGTTTCTTGCCGCCCTGTCTTCGATGTATGAGCGTGCGGACAATCCCGACTGGTTTGTTCTGTTGAGCGGAGCAGACTATCCGGTGCAACCTGCCCAACGGGTGCTTGACCAACTTTCCCGCGGCGGCTTTGACGCTTACATGGATTACCAACTGGTGGAGCATCCCTGGACTCCGGATCCATCTCGCGTGTACGAGCCGCATGCTTTTCACAGCGCCGCCTGGGTGCCCCTCGCCTATGGCCGCTACGTCGCGGCCCAGCTCTGGCTGCCGTGGTATTCGTGGAAGCGCAGAAAGCCGATCAAGATTCCGGTCGGAACGATCCGGTCAAAGTCGCTTGTCGGCCCGTTGAATCCATTTTCGGATACCCTGAGATGTTACGCGGGGGCTGCATGGCTTACCGGAAATCGAAAGGCCGCGGGACGGCTGTTGGCGCAGAACCCTGAAAATCAAGCGCTTTTTCTCCACTACTCCAAAAGGTTCATTCCCGATGAAAGCCTTTACCAGACGATCTTGTGCAACCAGCCAGAATTGAAAATCTCAAAGGACAGCTTACGTTATATTGACTGGAGCCTGGGAGGTCATCATCCGAAGACCCTGGGGATGGAGGACGTTCCCCGCATTCTGGCTTCGGGAGCGCATTTCGCCCGAAAGTTCGATTTGTTAAAAACCCCCGGGGTCTTCGATGCTATCGATGCCGCCGTGGATGACACAAGCTGGTGAGCTGTCCCGAACTATTGCATCGCACCAAGCAGTTTTTTGATGTGCGCCTCCGGTTCAACCGCGGTCCGGTAATACTCCCACGCCTGATTTCGCAACTGGTTTGCCTCGTCAGGATGAGTGAGAAAACGGTCGCAGATTGTGACGCATTCCTCGACACTGCGATAGCGGACGTGTGGCGCATCCGCCGGCAGATAGGACGTTGTGGGCTCGGAAACCAGGCATTGCGACGCCGCAAACGCCTCGGCGACCTTGAATCCCAGCGACCCGAAGAGCCCTCTGAAACCGATTGAAATCAGATGTTCACGCGCCCAGCGGACATAGCGAGACTGCCGGGAAGGTTGATCCGTCAACAATTCGCTATAATGCCGTCTTGCATGCAAGGTTGGCACCAACCCACCTGCAAGTCGATCCTTGAACGCGCTTCGAAGCGCCAGCAGCAACCTTACTCTCTCTTCGTTCACGTTTTCGTCTCCTGGGCACTCCGCCAAATCCCAGAGCCGAGCCTGAAAGAGTATCGTGGGCGATGCCGCCAGGGCTGGTCCACGCTCGAACGCTGTGAACAAAGGAACGCAGAGAAATTTTTTCCAGGCTCCGCGGCGGCGTACCGCATCCGCCGGACCGAAGAGGCCAAGGAGCCGCAGAGTTGCTCTTGTCGAGCGGCAGGCGTAGTTCAAGCCAAACGGCTGAATGCGACCGCCGGGCTTCAGGTCTTCCAGCCGGACGCATCGCTTGAAATATAGATCGCAGCCGGATAGCTCCGGCATCAGCCGGTCGCTATAATCCGAAAGATCGATTCCAGCTGTCGTTCCGTCGCACTCAAGAAGGATGGAATGTTCCCCAACCGCCGAAGAAAGCCGCAAGGAAAGATCGATGAGATTTCGAGCTTCGCATCGACACAGCCCTGTCACGGTCCTGGCAACATGGAAAAGATCGGCTCCAGGGCCGAGAGTGCAAACGATATTCGGTCTTCTGTGCGGCATATTGTTGCCCAGCCAGTGTATCTCCTGCGCGTACGGCAGCGGCGCGAATTTCGAGAAAAAGTTGGTGCTGCGCAGTTGACCGGCTGGCATTTCCGGCCCTCAAACCAAATACCATCGCTGAACGGGAGCTTTCCGGCGCCGGTCGACGAGTGTCCCGAGTCTTGAATACGATTACAATCCCCGGCAGTTGAATCAAGAATCGGGTCTTCGGTTTTATGCAGGATGAAGGGTTGTGGATCGTGGCTGTGTCGCACGATGATGCAGTCGATGGCCGCCTTTAGTTCGTTGGCGGAACGATGGACGCCGCGCTCGCCGATTTCGATCTGTATCGGAGAAGCGTCGGATCGTGGAGTTGACGTTCGAGCCTGGGGCGAGTGTAGCGGCGGTGGCGCGGGCTCACGGAGCGAACGCCTTGCCACCGGTCGTGTCCACTTGAATCGATCGCGGACCATACGGCCCGATCCCACTCCGATCCCCACTCGCCGTCAAGACGGCCAGAATGCCGCGCTCATCTCGCTTCGGCACCATGGTCAAATGCAGATTGGTATCCAGAAACGCCGCAGCAACTTGGCATTTCATCGCGCTGCTCGTAGTCACCCATTCCATGACACCTGGCGACTTAGCTGGACTGATTCCAACAAAGAGAAATTAGCCAATTGTCTCTCATATCGTTACAGCGTTACGGGCACCAATCCGGTCGGAGATCCTGCTTATCTAGCTGGTCAGGTTGATACTCGGCGATAGATCGCTCAGTGACGATATTCTGCGGGACGAGAACGTCACCAGGCAAACGGCCGATACGAATGCCTGGTGGCGTGCTCAGAAGACCAGTTTCAGAGCCAATTGCATTTCTCTGCTCGGATAGTAGGAGTTAATCACGCCGTAGGCGGCATCGGTGGCGGTGGAGTCGGGGGCCTGAGCGTTGGGGTGGTTGAGGACATTGAATGCCTCGGCGCGAAACTCGAGGCCGGCGTTATCAAAGCCCAGAGGAAAACGCTTGTGCAAGCCGAGATCCAGATCGGCGTATCCGGGGGCGCGGGCCACGTTGCGGGGGCAGTTGCCAAACGGGGTGTTCGCCGCAGTAGGCACGGAAACGGCTGTTGGATCAAGGTATTGATACTGTCCCGGCGAGCCCGCGATCGGAGTCTGCGCGCTCTTGGCAAGAACGGGCGGACCCACCAGGTTCGGGCGGTAGAGGAAGCTCGTCAACGTGCTCACTTGCTGAGCCGTGGCCTCGGAGTAGCTGATGTTGATGGGCAGGCCGCTGACGTAGGTGTTGATGGCCGTCAACTGCCAGTCGCTGAGAGCCAATCGCAGGGGGGCGCTGGCGTTCGAGCCGAAGAGCTTGTTCTTCCCGTAGGGGAGATCCCAGATCACGGCGAGGGTATCGTTGATCGGCCGGTCGTAAGCCGAACGGGTGTAGGAGGCCTTCGGATTGTAATGGTCCACCAGAGGGCTGTCGTTGTTATCGAGTTCTTGATCGGCGGCCGCCATGTCCTGCGCGTGCGACCAGGTGAAGGCGTTGGAAACGAAGATACCGTTGGCGTAGTGCTTCTCCAGCTTGGCTTCCAGGGCGTTGTAGCGCGAGACGCCTCCATTAAAGGATTCCTGGATGCCGGCAAAGGTCTGGATGGGACGGCGGGCCTGCAGGCTAAGCGATGCGCCGGCCGCATTGGGCAGGGCCTCGTTGGCGTCTTCCAGAATCTCCTCGTGCACGCCGTGATTTCCCACGTAAGCCAGATCGATATAAGTGCCGCGGGCCAGTTGCCTTTGCACGGAGAATTGATAGCTCTGCACATAGGTGGTTGGCGTCTTGGCGGTGTCGTAGGTGGTGGTCGTCGCCAGGGGATTGTAGTTGGAGGCGGAGAGGAAGCCGTTCAGATAGCCGAGCTGGGTGGGTTGAAAACAAGAGAGAGGAGCGGCCGACAGCGATGTGCAGACGGACTCCGGCGAGGTCTTTGAATACGGGGTGTACTGTGTGATGAGGTTGTCGACATTGTAAGGGGCATTCTGCGCCAATTCGTTGACCACCGCGGCGCGGATGAACTGCTGGTAGCTGATTCCGTAAGCGGCGCGCACGACGGTTTTGGAATCGAGACTATAAGCCAGGCCAAGGCGAGGCGCGAAGTTCAGGTCGTTGCGGTGAATCAGAGCCCGATTGAAGATAGAACCGCTCTTGGCGACCACCAGTGTCCCGGTGGTGGGACTGCTCTCCGGATCGAAGTTGGCCAACTGGTTATGGGTCTCGAAGGGCGGCGTAGCCAGTTCGTAGCGCAGGCCTATATTGACCGTGAGTTTCTTCATTGCGCGCCAGTCGTCCTGGCCGTAGAGAAAGTGCATACGCTGGTTGTATTCGACTACATGATGGGCGCTAAGCTCGTACTTTGCGCGCGCGCCAAAGATGAAATCGGCCAGATTCCAGGCTTCCGCATAACTTGGATCGGTACCCACCGCCTTGGCCGTGCCCTCTGAGAACTTACCGCTGTAAGTGTCGGCGCCAAAGACGGGCTTGAAGTTGCTTACAACCGAAGAGACATGCAGGTACTCATAGCCGAACTTGAAGCTGTGATGGCCTTTGAGCAAGGAGTAATTTGCCTTGGGATCGATGACAAATGGGTCGATCACGGTGGGCAGGCTGTTGGTGCGTCCGAACTGAGTAAAGCCCGTAACCGTCACCGTATTCAGGCCATTGGCATACGAGGGATCAGAGGGAACGTTCGGTTCGCCTGCGGCGGCAAGGAGATTGGGTTGCCCAATCGAGGTTGGATTCTGCGCACCGGCATTCCAGGTGAAGCCACTGCGCAGATCCAGGGCCGAGGCCGGCGTCAATTGCCACGTATATCCGGCCGCCAACTGCTTGTTGTCCTGGTTGATGTTGCCCTTGGCCGTGGAGTAAATGGGAGCCGGGATGGGCGCCGGATCGAGAGCGTTGAAGCGGCGCTGGCTGTAACGGGTAAAGAAGGCCATGCTCGGGCTGATGTAGTAATCCAGGCGCGCGTCGCCCTTGTCGGAATCCTCGGTGCCCAGTGGGAACGAGGTGTAGTTACTGCCAGCGCCAGAGGTCTGCGAGGTCAGCGAACCGGTGGGCAGATCCTTCAACACGGTCATATCGAGCGAGCTGATCTGCGGCGTAGTGGTTCCGGGAAAATTGGTAGCCTCCAGCGCCGCAATGGGGATAATGCCATTCGAGTAAACCGCCTTGGTGTAGGGGTTAGTGATGGGAATCGGAGCACCGCTTTCGTCGATGAATTGCCCGGAGGCCTGCAAGGCGGAAGGCAGGGTGGCCTGTTGGGAGACGCGCTGACTGCGGCGAAAGCCTTCGTAATCGCCGAAGACGAAGAGTTTGTTGTGCAGGATGGGACCGCCGATGTCGGCGCCGAATTGATTTTGGATCAGCGACGGCTGTTCGCCGTTGGCCGGCGGAATCGGCCCGTCGGCGTTGAGGACCGTGTTGCGCAGATAGTCCCATGCCGCGCCATGAATTACGTTGGTGCCGCTGCGCGAAACCTCATTCATCAAGCCGCCCGCGGCCTGGCCGAACTCCGCGCTCTGGTTGCCGGTGGTGAAGCGGAACTCGGAGAGCGCATCCGGGTTGAGTTGAATCTCCTGGTTGGAGAAGCCCAGATCGTTCAGGCTCCAACTGTTGTTGTCCAGTCCGTCGAGCATGAAAGAGTTGACCTGGTTGCGCAATCCGTTCACGTTGTAAGAGGCCTCGCGGCTGGTCGCGCCGTCAATCTCCAGGAAGGACTTATTGACGCCGGGAACCAGCAGCGCCAGATCGGCGGGGTCCCGGCCGTTCAAGGGCAGGTTATTGACCTCCCTGGGATTGATGACCATGCTGCGGTCGCTGCTGTCGGTTTCTAGCAGCGACGCTCCTGCGGTAACGACCACCTGCTGGGCGGCATTGGCCGGGACAAAGGTCACGTCAACTCTCTGCCGCGCGCCCACGGTGACGGTAAAGGCGGTGGTGGAGGCGTCCTTGAACCCCGTGTGCTGGGCCGTAACGACATAATCTCCCGAGGGAACATTCGGAAACTCGTAGTCGCCAACGCTGTTGCTGACGGTTCTATTCAAGGTTCCCGTGCCCAGGCTGCGCAGCGTGATCGACGCCTGTGTTACGACCGCTCCGCTTTGATCGTGCACGGTCCCGAGAACACTGCCACTATCAAACTGTGCATTCAAGACTGCGGCAGTGCAGGACAATAGACAAATACACAAAAGGCCTCTCAGAAAAGACATAAAACTCCTTGACCACAAGTGTTAGAGATGGAGAGCTAACAGCGCGCGACGGATGTCCTCAAAGTGTCGCCTGGAGAGTTACGCTTGAACATAACCACACAACGTGAATATCTGATTACATGGCCTGGTGCGAGAAAAGCGCAGGCACTTATCCTGCACAGCAGGTGTCTTGGAAGTTCGCGGAGAAACTCATACTGGCAATCAGGCACTATTGATTTGTGAGGGTTGCGCGAGCAGCGCTTCTCCTTGGGACGGAGCAGCCGTGCCGGCCAGCGCGCACGAACGGAACTCTCGCGCTGAATTTAACTTCAGATTGTCTTCAGGTTGATTTCAGATTTCAGCAATTCGCGTCGCGCAAGCTCTGCCCAGGTCGGAGGATTTCAGTAATCCTACTGCATTGCGATGCGGCCGAGCATATGGAGCGGCAACGCCTGATTCAGGCGCATGATCCGCTTCCTCAGGAGCAAGGCTTCTCTCTCCCTCTCTCGACTCAGTCAGATGGTTGCAGCGCCCGCGCGGGATGACCCTCAGTCATCCAGGGAAAAGATATTTTAAACGAAGAGCCCTGCGCCGGAGCGCTGGTTACCGTGATCTTGGCTTGATGCGCATCGGCAATCCATCGCGCGATCGAGAGACCCAGGCCATGGCCCGCCTGGGTCTCTCTCTCGCGCAGATCTGCCTGGTAGAAGCGATCGAATATCTTTTCCTGCGCCTCCGGTGAGATACCGGCCCCGGTGTCACGAACGATGATTCCCGCTTCATCGTTGCCGCCGGCGAACACCACCGCATGAATCTCGCCATTTTCCGGCGTGTACTTGATGGCGTTATCCAGCAAGATGCCCAGCAGCCTGTTGATGAGAAGTTCGTCTCCTTCGATAAAGACGGGCGCCGCCGGCAATTCCCAGTCGAGAAGAATGCCTTTGGATTCGGCAATATCTTCCACGCGCCGGCATCCGTTCAGAACCAGCGCGCAGAGGTCGATGCGCTGGAAAGACACCTCGTGGATGAAGTTCTTGCTTTGCACCAGGGATAAATGCGTGTCGAGCAGCATCGCCGCCGTGCAGCATTCCGTCACAATCCGGTTCAGATCGTCACGGTCTTCGCAACTCCGAGCGGTTGCGGTTCAGGGCAAGTTGCGCGGTCGCCAGAATGATGGTAATGGAGGTGCGCAGGTCGTGCGATACGTCCGCGGAGAACTGGCTCAAGCGCGAAACCGCCGCTTCCAGGCGGCCCAGCAAATGGTTCCAGGCTTCGGCAAGTTGCTGCACCTCGTCTTTGGCTGCTGGAACCGGCACGCGCGCGGAGAGATTGCCAATCCCAATGCTGAGAGCTGCTTTCTTGAGTCGGTCGACCGGCCCCATCGCGCGCCGGCTCAGAAAGTAGCCGCACAACGAAGAGAGAATGAGAAGCCCCGGAAGAAGAAAGAGAAGCGCATTCCGGTAGATCCGCATAATATCCAGCTCTTCATCCAATGAGCCGCCCTGAAACAACTAGCAAGACGCCGAACGAGGTAGCGGCAAAAA
>CAWBHO010000092.1:0-7572 GCA_963788415.1 uncultured Acidobacteriaceae bacterium
AATCTGTACTCGTGCTCACTCCATAGACTTAAACGCCACCAGTCCAAGCAGGTGTGGATTGAAGTGATAATCCGATTGCGCGTAGACAAAATCTTTGTCCGTCGAGAGTGCATACGAGTACGGGTAGGGCGGCCCGTCGTTATAGATCTGCGCCTGGCCGCTGACGGTGTATCCGTTCGCTCCGTGGATGGTCACCGGCGCTCCGAGATAGGTGTAGCCGTCATCCTGCAGGATTCCTGCGGCTGCGAACTGGATGTAATCAGACCGCAGCCGCACGCCGCCGTAGCGCAGCAGGTTGTTCCACTTCGGCGTCGTATGGCTTTCCCAGGTGACGCCGAAGTAGGCGTCCTCATTGCTCTGCTTGGCGTCGGTGGGCAGGCCGTAGATTTGCATTCACCCGGTGCTCCGGATGCGATCTGGTCGTGGTGAACCGTGGCGCGCAGGCTTGAAGTGGGCGTAATCTGCCAGCCGTAGTTTCCGCTGAAGGTTCCGTTGTGATATTCGTCGTCAGGAATCGAATTACTGCTGTCGAAGCGCGAGTAATCGGAGAAGTAATCGAATTGCTTGTGCTCGCCGCCCACCGAGCCTTCCTGGTGATAGGTGCCGAAGTTACCGCCATCGGCCTGATAAGTAATGAGCAGCAGTGGCGTGCTGCCCCGTGCGGTGGTCAGGCTGACGACGCCGGCCAGGGCATCGGCTCCGTAGAGCGCGCTGTTGGGGCCGCGCAGGACTTCTGCTTGCGTAATCGCGGCGCTCGACAGGTTGGCAAACTCGACATTTCCGCCGATGTCGTTCATCGGAATTCCGTCGATCAGCACCATGTTCGCATCGCTGCTGCCGCCGCGAATATAGAGGCCGGTCGTTCCTCCCATCTGCCCGGTCTGCGTGGCCTGCACTCCGGGCACAAGGCGGAGTCCCTGCTGCATGTCCGGCAGCCCCTGATAGTCGGAGGAATCGAGCACCGTCACCGTGGAGCCCAACTGCGCCTGCGGCGTGGGAGCGCCGGTCGCGGTCACCGTAATCTGCTGAGAAAGGGAGGCGATCGGAAGGGTAATATCCACGGTCAGCTCACGGCTGTCGCCGGCAGACTCGAACGCCTTTTCCATCGTGCCGAATCCGGGCGCCGATACCCGCAGCAGACCGCGCGCGGAATTCACCGGAAGGCTGAAATTGGCCCTTCGCATCGGCCGTGGCGGAAGCCGCCAGCACGCCACCTTCGAGCAACTCGATTTTGGCGTTGGCGATGACCGCGCCGGATGGATCGAATACCGTGCCGCGAAGGCCGAAGTGCGGCGCGCCAAGTGCAAAAGCAGGGCAGGCGAGAATGAGAGCTGTAAAGGCAGAGACAAAACAGCATGTCCAACGGATCTTGCGCGAAAATCGGAGCATCGTTTTCCCCTCGGAAGTGGCATCTGGGCCGATCTCCTGACTCGCGCATCATCGGCTGCCGGCTGCCTTCCCGGAGTCATCTCCAGTGGCTTCCAAGCCGCGCCTCATCGCTTACAGTTACGGGGTAGTGGCGGAGTCTCACCGCGCTTCCCGGTCATCCAGATGTGGTTCGTTTTCAGTTCTGAGATGGAGCGTCCATCTCACGGATGAAGTTCTTTGGCCAGTTCCTCCAGAGCATCGAAAACCACCGGACAGGGCAGCTCGATGCGGTCGTCCACGTAATAAATCCGCCTGTTTCTGATCGCCGGCACATTGGACCATCCCGGCAGGTTGAGAATCTGCTCCACCGGCATCGATTGCGATCCTCGCACCAGCAGCAGCGCTTGGGGCGCCCGCGCCAGCACCGCCTCCAGACTGATCTGCGTCCAGTCCTGCGGCAGGTCGGCGGTCACCGAACGCCCGCCGGCAATGGCGATCAGTCCCGTAAGAAACGCCTGCTTGCCGAAGGTGATCACCGGATCGAAGCCCACCGGCATCAGCACGCTGATCACCGGCTTGCCGCTCACCCGCCGCCGCACTGCCGCCTCGCGCGCCTGCAGCCTGGCAATCAGTTCCCGCGCGGCCTGCTGGCGGTTAAGCGCCTGCCCGATGGCAGCCAGAGAGCGGTAAATATCCTGGAACTGATGCGGCGCCACCATGAAAACCGGAATGCCCAGCCGCTCCAGGCTCCGCAGCGTGTCCGGACTGCTCATGTTGGCGTCTTCCAGAACCAGGTCGGGATGCATCGCAACGATGGTCTCGATCGAAGGCGCCAGCGGAAATCCAATGCTCGGTTTGGTCCCAGCCTCGGCGGGATACTTGGTGTATCTGGGCACCCCGATCACATCCGCCCCGGCTCCCAGCGCGTACACGTCGTCCACCACGCTCGGCATGAGGCAAATGAGCCGGTGAGGATGCTCCGGAACCTGCACGGTCCGGCCCAGCTCGTCGGTCACCGTGCGCGCGGCGCAGGGAGAAAGCGCAACGCAAAACAGAAGGGCGGCGCAGAGTCGCTTCATGCCGGCACCTCCGCGGACTTGCTCTGGCGCGCGGCTTCCACCAGCGAAGCGGCCAGCGACGGATTGGCGCGAAAATGCAGATGGACATAGCTGGCCAGCAGATTGCCGCGCGAAAATCCCTCTGTCTCCTCGCGTCCGGAGAGCACATACGCGAGCCGGTAGGCGGCAGCCAGCGCATCGCCCCCGCGCACGCGCGAGCAATGAAAGCTGTGCCCCCGCACGGCGGTTCCCTTTTTGCCCAACAGGCAGTCGGCGACGAAAACCATCTGCACATAGCCGAAATTGACCAGCCGCGACGTCATCTCGAACTCGAGAGGCAAAACCCCGGCCATCGCGTGGCGGCGTCCATCGAGCAGCGTCAGCGATTGGCCCAGGTAGATCATGCCGCCGCATTCGGCATAGACGGGCTTATCCTGCGCGGCGAAGGCGCGTATCCCGGCCAGCATGGCGGTATTGCGGCTCAATGCCTCGGCGTACAGCTCCGGGTACCCACCGCCCAGATACAGTCCATCAAGATTCGGCGGCAGTTCGGCGTCTTCGAGCGGACTGAATGGGACGATCTCGGCTCCCTGCTCCCGCAGCAGGTCGAAGTTATCTTCGTAATAGAACGAAAATGCCTTGTCGCGCGCTACGCCGATGCGCACACGCTCCTGCCCGCCTCCGGCGGCCCGCGGGGCTTTGCCGGGCGCTTCAGCACCGGCCCCTGCCTCGGGCCCGGAGCCAGACCAGGACAGCCCCAACAAGGGGGTCAGATACAGGTGCTCCTGCCCGGCTTGCGCAAATGCGGCCAGCCGATCTGTGGCCGACGCGGTCTCTTCGGCCGTGTGCAGCCCCAGATGCCGCTCGGGAATCGAGATGGCGGCGTTTTTCGGAAGATAGCCCAGCAGCGGCGTGGAGCTGACCTTGCGAATGGCGGCTTCAAGCAGCCGATAGTGCCCCTCGCCTCCCACGCGGTTCAGCACAATCCCGGCAAAACGCACCGCCGGATCGAAGCTCTCGAAGCCCATGACCACCGCGGCAATGCTGCGCGCGCTCTTGGCAGCATCGATCACCAGCACCACCGGCAGGTCAAGCAGTTTGGCCATCTCCGCCGGGCTTCCTTCTTCCGTCTCGCCAACCGCGCCGTCGTAAAGCCCCATCGCGCCTTCGACAATCGCTGCGTCGGCATCGCGGCTGGCGCTCGAAAAGACTGCGCGGTTCGCCTCCCGGCTCAGCATCCAACTGTCCAGATTGCGCGATCGCCGTCCGCAGAGCGCGCTGTGGTGGCCGGTGTCCAGAAAGTCCGGTCCGCATTTGAACGGCTGCACGGTGAATCCCTGCTGCCGCAAAGCCGCCATCAGCGCCAGGGCGACCGTCGTTTTGCCGGCGCCGCTCTGGGTTCCCGCCACCATGAATGCAATCACTGCATCCCTCCGAGGCTTCCCTTGAGCGCCATTG
Source organism: uncultured Acidobacteriaceae bacterium (assembly GCA_963788415.1). Taxonomy (GTDB): domain Bacteria; phylum Acidobacteriota; class Terriglobia; order Terriglobales; family Acidobacteriaceae; genus Telmatobacter. Next base: position 3,885 of record CAWBHO010000092.1, read on the forward strand.
GCAGCCCGGCCACCATCAGCACCACGTTGTCGGCAATCGCCGCCACGCGCTGATTCAGCTCGCCCAGCGCATCGCGGTATTTGCGCCCCGATGGGTACTCCGGCACCACTCCGCTGCCCACCTCGTTCGAAACCAGAATCAGGGGAACGGCCGGCGAACGCAAGGCGTCCAGAAGGCGCTCAATGCGCGGCTCCATGCTGGCCGGGTCGGACTCGGCGGCCCATAAAAGATTCGAGACAAAAACCGTCAGGCAATCCACCAGCAGCAGGTCAAACTCCGCCGCCCGGCCGGCGATCACGCCCGCCAGTTCCAACGGTTCTTCCACGGTGTGCCAGTGTTTGGGGCGGTCTTCCTGATGGCGGCGAATCTTCAGGCGCATCTCATCGTCCATGGCCTGAGCCGTCGCCACATAGGCCACGCGCTCCCAGTTCCCGGCCAACTCCTGCGCCCAGCGGCTCTTGCCGCTGCGAACTCCGCCAAGGACGAGCGTGACCGTCTTGCGGTCCCTCTCCTGCATATTCTTCCTCTGACCGCGGAGCGCAACTGCACTCCGGACGGTGGGATCCCTGAATTAGGCAGCTTTCTCGTCGCCGGGCGCAGTGAGCCGGCCATGGAACGCTCTCCAGCTTTCCCATCGAAGCTGGATCAAGCCCGGGTTGGCATCTGACCGGTCTCCTGACTCGCGCTTCACCGAATCTGAACAGCCTTCCCGAGGTCTCCCTCAGTGGCAGGAGCATGGGCTCCGTGTTCAGTTCTCCGCGCTTACAGTTACGGGGTAGTGGCGGAATCGCACCGCGCTTCCCGGACATCAGATGAAACTAAGTTTATACCCGTTCAAATTGATGATGTCAAACTTTACGCTTGATCTTGAAGTGCCGCATCTGGGTCTCAAGTGCCGCATCTGGGCCGCCAGAGGGTTTTGCTCGGAAAAATGCTGCCGATTTTGCACCATTTTCGGGGATTTTCCGAGAAATTCCGCAGATTCTCAGAGAAGAGGAATTCCGGACTCCCTTATCCACAAAAACCACCCCTTGCGCCGTTGACCCTGCCCTCCAGGGTCCGTAAAGTCTGTAATCAGGGGCGAACTTTGCCGCGCGCAGGACGACCGGCGTCCGATTGCCTGCACCGATCGGGCGTTGCGCGGCTCAAGGATTGCGTGTCGAGCGTCAAGCGTAGCGCGGCCAACCCCGCACCTCCGGAGATAATGATGCTGAAACTAAAGAAAATCCACATCCTCGGCTTCAAAAGCTTTTGTGATCGCACGGAAGTAACCGTGCCGGGAACAGGCATTGCCGTGGTGGCGGGGCCGAACGGGTGCGGCAAGTCCAACATTCTGGACGCGGTGAGCTGGGTGCTGGGCGAACAGAGCGCCAAGATCCTGCGCGGAACGCACATGCAGGACGTGATCTTCGCCGGAACCCGGGAGCGCAAGGCGCTGGGTATGGCCGAGGTGACGCTGACCATGGTCGATCCGGAGAATTACGAGGGTCCGGTGCCCGTGGAGCCGCTGGTGGCGGTGGAGCCGGACGATCCCGCCGACTGGGACGAGGACGAACTGCGCCGCCAGCGTGCCAGCGAAGCCGAGGAGATCATCGCCAGCGAGCAGCCCGGCCGGGTGATCGAACCGGAGCAGATGACCGAAGGGGATGCGGCGGAGAGCTCGGCACCGCCGGAAAGGTCAGCCTCGCCGCAGGGGTCGGGCGAGGGTCCGCAGGCCGTGGTGCTGAAGATTCGCCGCCGCAAGTTCCAGCGCACGCCGCAGAAGGGCGAGATCGTGATTACCCGGCGGCTGTTCCGCACCGGCGAAAGCGAGTACCTGCTGAACGGCAAGCTCTGCCGGCTGCGCGACATTCAAGACATCTTCATGGGCACGGGACTGGGACCGGAGAGCTACGCCATCATCGGGCAGGAGCGGATCGGGCAGTTGCTCAGTTCCAAGCCGCACGACCGCCGCGCCATCATCGAGGAAGCGGCGGGGATTACGCGCTTCAAGACCAAGAAGCGGCTGGCCGAGTTGCGCCTGGAAAGCGCCAAGCAGAACCTGGCGCGCGTGGACGACATTTTCGAAGAAGTTACGCGGCAGATGAACAGCCTGAAGCGGCAGGCGTCGAAGGCCGAGCGATTCGCGGCGGTGCGCGACGAGTTGCGCGGCCGGCTGCGCGTGGTGCTGGCCAGCCGCATGGCGCAGATGGACGCCGGGCAGGCACGGCTGGAGGCGGAGATCGCCGGCCTGACCGAGCGGATCAACGCTTCGGCGGCCGGAGATTGAGCAGCAGGAGGCCAGCCAGCACGCGCTCACCGAGCGCGGTTACGAACTGGAACGCGAAGGCCAGGAGGCGCAGAACCGGGCCAACGAGGCGGCCGTCGAGCTGGAGCGGGCCGCGGCGCGGGAGCGCAGCCAACACCGAGCGCGTCAGCGAGCTCGAGGCGCGCATTGCCGCGGCGGCCGCGGAACTGGAGCAGACACGGGCGCAGTTGAGCTCGATTGCCGAGGAACGCGCAGCAGCAAGGTTCATTCATGCAGACGGCGGCCGGCGAGGCCAAGGCCTTTCGCCAGAAGGTGGAGGTGCGCCAGCAAGAGGCGCGCGCCGCGGCCGAAGAAGTCTTCGCTGCGGAGCGGGAGCTGGAGTCCAGCCGCCGCCACGTCATGCACCTGCTGACCCTGGCCGGCAACGCCCGCAACCACATGGCCCAGAGCGAGGAGAGCCTGGCGGCCCTGGAACGCGAGGCGGAGCGGCTGGAAGGCGAGATGGGCCAGGCGCGGAACGAGCTGGAAAACCTGGGCGCGCAGAGCGGGCAGGCGCGGCTGCGCTTTGAGTCGGCGGCCGAGGCGCTGAAGCGGCTGGAGAGCGAGATTGCGGCGCTGCGCGAGGCGCTGCAGGCTCATCGCGGCGAGGAAAATGCGCTGCGCGCGCGCGCCAACCAACTGCGCGGCGAACAGGCCACTGTGGCCGGACGCCGCGATGCGCTGCAATCGCTGATTCGCAACCACGGCTACTCCACCGACACGGTGCGCCGGCTGCTCAAGCCGGGCGCGCTGGCCGAGGGCATGGCGCCGGTGGGCACGCTGGCTGACTTTTTAGAGGTGAGCGGCGCGCACGAAGGCGTGGTGGACGAGTTTCTGCGCGAGGAGCTGAATTACGTGGTGGTAGAGAGCTGGGTGGCTGCCGAGCAGGGCGTCCGGCTGCTCAAGTCCGGCGTGGATGGCCGGGCCACATTTCTGATTCACCCCGCCGAGCAAGCCGCGCTTTTCGAGGAAAGCGACGAAACCATCAGCGCTCCCGGCCTGACCCCGCTCAAGGATTCGATCCGGGTTCTGAATGGTTTTGGGCGCTCGCTGGAGTCGATTTTGCCCAAGCTCAAGCACAGCTACCTGGTCGAAGAGCCGGACGAGGCGCGGCGATTGGCTGCGATTCACACCCACGCCTTCTTTTTGACGCCGGGGGGCGAGTGCTTCCACAACGCGACGGTGACCGGCGGCAAGCCCGCCAGCGAGGGCCCGCTGGCTCTGAAACGCGAGTTGCGCGAGGCTGAAGGCCGCATGGCCAGGCTCGATGCCGATCTGACCCAGGCGGAGACCGAGGCCGCCACTCTGGTCCGGACCATCGAAGAGCTGGCCGCGCAATTGGAGGCGCGCAGCGATGAGCGTCGTCTGGCCGAGCGCGAGACCGCCGACCAGGGCGCTGCG
>CAWBHO010000093.1:0-24717 GCA_963788415.1 uncultured Acidobacteriaceae bacterium
CTCGCTACATTGAGGTTGACCACCCCCAGCAGGATCTCTACCGGACCATCGATCAGGCCCTCGCCGAGACCCGCTCGCGGTAGTCTGCCGTCTTCTGAAACTGAGGCAAACGCGCCACCGCCGCGGTTGTCGACTGGCATCACCGGTAACCGCGGCATGGGTGCCGTCAACCTTGCCGATAGGGAGAAGCTCAACTTCCATGTCTCGAATTTTCCGCTGCACCGGACACATTTTCAATCGCGGTAGCCGCGCCGTCTTGCTGGCCGGCCTGGCCGCAGTCTTGCTGCTCGCCGCTGGCCGGGGCGCTCACGCCCAACTGGCCGCAACCCAGGTTCACGATGCCTCCGCGCTCCACCCGCCGGCTGGCGCGCGCCTCGCCATCGTCGAATTTGCCGACATGGAATGCCCCGCCTGCGCGCGCGCCAACCCGCTTGTCGAAGCCGCCGCGACCAGGTATGGAATTCCCTGGGTGCGCCACAACATTCTGATTCCAAACCACGTGTGGAGTGAAAACGCGGCCATCGACGCCTGCTGGTTCGACACCCAGAGCAAGACCCTGGGCAACGAGTACCGCGACCAGGTCTTCTCGAACCAGCGTTTCATTTACAACCGCGAAATGCTGCGCGAATTTACCGAGCAGTTCGCCGCCCAGCATCGCGTCACCATGCCGGTTTCCATTGATCCGGAGGGCAAGCTCGCCGCCCTGGTCCAGGCCGACAACGAGCTCGGAAAGCGCACCGGCATCAATCACACCCCCACGATCTTTATCGTGATGGCGGGCGTCAAGGGTACGCCCTACATCGAGGCTGTGGACCCCGAGCAGGATCTGGACCGGACCATCGCCCAAGCACTCGCCGAAACCACTCCCGCCAAGCGCGCGCCAGCCCGGAAGCCGGTTCGCAAATAGCCTGAAATCGTTCGCATTCAGAGCGTTTTCGGCTCAAGTGTTGACAAAACTTCGGGTGCCCCATCCTTGATGCGTTCTTTGCATCAAGGGTGGGAGAGCACAGCCGAAAACGCTCCAGCCCGCAAAACCAGAACGGCGCACCCGGAGTCGGGTGCGCCGTTCTGATTTGCGGGCCATGCCGCGTCGCTCAATTCCCGGTCTGAATCTGCACCAGCGCGGGAGCCTCGGCAGCGGGGCCTGCCCCCGACGCGCCGGCAGAGAGGCCCGGCACGATGGTGCTGGTCTGCGGCGCCCTCCAGTGGTCGATGTAGCTGATCCGGTGGACGCAGCCGATGGTGCAATTGGGCGCGCAGCTCTTGGCCGTCAAAAACTCCCGCTTCACGTCGGCCGCGGTATAGTCGGCCAGCGGCACGCCGGGGTAGCCGCGCTGCTGCGAGCAGTAGTGCACCAGCCCGTCCTCGCAGATATACAGGTAGCGCGACCCGGCCCGGCAGCGCCAGTCGTTCGGACGCCCCTCGGCAATCGCCTTCTGAAACTTGTCGAATTGCGCGTAGTTGGTCTTCTTCCTGTCGCTCATCTCGAAGTAGACCCGCGCCTCGTCCTTCAGAAGCGGTTTCAGTTGCCCGCTGCCGTCGTGGATGATCCCGATCGTCGATTCAAAGCCCAGGCCGAGCGCCCGCCGGCCGATCACCAGAGCGTCGTTGGGATCCTTGAAGCCTCCGCCGACGACCGAATTGATGTTCACGTGAAATTCGGCGTGCTGGGCCAGCATTTCCAGCTTTTTGTCCAGCACTTTCAGGCTTTTTTTTGACACCGCATCCGGCTCCAGGTTGTCGATGGAGATCTGCATGTGGTCCAGGCCGGCCCGGTTCAGCCGCTCGATCCTCTCCACGTTCAGCAGGTAGCCGTTGGTGATCATCCCGGCAATCGCCCCTGTCTGCCGGATGCGCCGGATAATGTCGTCCAGTTGGGGATGGGTGAGCGGTTCGCCGCCGCTGATGCCGATCATGGCCGTTCCCAGCCGTCCCAGGTGGTCGATCCGCCGCAGCATCTCGTCGAGGGGCACGGGTTCGCTGACCTTGTCGTACTCGTTGCAGTAGCCGCAGCTCAGGTTGCAAAAGCGCGCCGGGATAATCTGCGCCAGCACCGGATGCCCTGTATGGAGCAGCGCGCTGGCCACCATCCTCAGCTCGCGCACCTTCCGCATCGCCGCCACCCACCGCCCGCGCACCGTCTTTTTCCGGGGAATTGCCATCTCTTCCATTGAATCACAGTTCGCACCGGCGCGGCCTTCGCCTGGTCAGATATGGCGTTTGGTTCCTACCTGCAGGGTGACGGTCTGCTGCTTCCTGTCGCGCAGCACCACAAGCTGCACCTGCTTTCCCTGGTTGGCGCGCAGCACACGGTCCCAGTCGGCCATCTTGAAGACGGTGTTGGGGCCCACCTGGACAATGACGTCGAAAACCTTCAGCCCAGCCGCAGCCGCCGCGCTCTGGCGCGCCACCTGCTTGACCATCAGCCCACCCCGTAAGCCCAGTGATTGGGCCATCTGCGCGGTCAGCGGCTCCACCATAGCCCCCACGTTCGGGCTGGCCCCGAAGAAGGGAAGGTGGAAGCCTCCCGACGGCGGACCAGCGCTCCCGCCGCCCACCATGCCCGCCCCCGGTGCCGGCGCGGACATCTCCTCCGAGCCGTCAATCTTCTTCCAGACCTCGCGCTCGATTGCCCCGCGGTCGGCCAATTTGACGGTCACGGTCTGCAGGACGCCGTCGCGGCTGAACTCCAGGCTGACCGTGCGGCCCGCCGGAAGCTCGCGCAACATGCACCGCAACCCGGCGGCGTTGCGCACGGTCTCGCCGTTCAGCCCGATGACCACGTCATTGACCCGCAGCCCGACCTCGCCGGCCGGAGCGTCATGGTCGATCAGCGTGATCACGGCGCCACCGGCAACCTTCAAATTGAGCGCCTTCGCCCTTTGCGGGTCTACGTCCGCCAGATCCACGCCCAGATAGCCCTGGGAGCCGGATTGCGGTTCGAGCGAACCAGCGTCCGCGGAGACCTGTCCGATCCTGCACCCCTGCGCCCTGGCGCCGGCCGGAGCCATCGCCGCCCAGAGAACCGCGCCCACGAAGACAACCGGCCCAAAAATTCTCCAAGGCCGCCAAAAGTGCTTCATCGCATCTTCTCCCGCGATCGCCGTCCGCCAGCCGCTTCCAAGAAATCATGAAAAGGCAGGAATTCGGCCATCTAGCCCGGCCCGCACTCTATTGCTGCGATGCGATCACCGGAAGCTCAAAAAGGCTGTTACTGAATCTGCGGCGCGTTATCCAACACTTCTCTCGAAACCGTCCGGATCTGGGGACTCTGGTCCGAGTTGGAGACCGTATACAACACCTGCCGGACGCTGGTATCGGCTTCCACCGGTCCCAGAATGTTGATGGCCGCGGTGCGAATGCGCGGGTCGCCGTCGTTCATCAGCGCCTCCAGCACCGCATTCCGCACGCGCGTATCCTGAGCAACATACGGTTCCAGCCCCTGGAGCGCCTTCCTGCGCACGCCCGCGTTGGGGTCGAACAGCAGCGCCTGCATCAGCGCATCGCGAATGCCCCCCGGCTGGCAACCCTGGCCCGCCTGGCACTCAGCCGCCAGTAGAGCCACCGAATCGTTCCGCACCCTGGCCGAAACTGCGTTCCCGCTGGCCACGAGCAGCAACTGGCGAATCGCCGGATCGTCCAGCGAACCGTCAATCCGCTGCGGCACCAGCCGGTTGAAGCGCACCTCGACCATGCCGCTGCCCGGCCTCCGCACAATGCTTGAGATGTTGGCAATCTCCGCCGGCGAGGTAGCCAGCGGCGCCGCCGGAATCAAGGCCGGCTGAGGCTCGATCGAAGACGGCTGGGCCGCCTGAGCCTGCCCCGCCTGAGCCTGGGCCGACTGCACCGCCGCGCCCGGTGTCGTGTATCTCTGCGCCAGATGGTAGCCGCCCAGCGAACCCGCTCCGGCTCCCGAGGCCAGCAACAGGCAAGCGGCCACCGGCGCCGCCCGCAAGCTGGCAAAACCATTCCTCAACCGCTGGCCTATCCGTTCATGCCAGCGCCGGGGCGGCAGCGCATCCAGCGCCTCTTCCAATCTCAGGCGCGAGCGCGCAATCAGGTTGGCGTCCGGCTCCACCACCGGATGAGCTTCGAAAAGCGCCTTCAGCGCCAGCAGTTGTTCCTGTTCCTCGTGGCACTCCGGACAACTGGCCATGTGCCGTTCCAGTTCCCGCGCCTGCTCGTCTCCGAGTTCGCCATAGGCAACCGTCACGATTTCCTCGTGCGCAATTTGGCAATTCATCTCTACGTCCTTCCAGCCTCAAAAAATTCTCGTTTCGCGCTGCGGAAAACTCCGCATCCCCTGGGGGGATTGCCTTCAGCGCTTACCTCAACCCCGCCAACTGCGTTCGCAACTTCTTGGTCGCGCGGAAGAGCGTGTTCTTGGCGGTCTCTTCCGTGGTATTCAGCATCTCTCCGATCACCCTCAGGCGGAGTCCCTGGTAGTGTTTCAGCTCAAAAACCATCCGCTCGCGCGGCGTCAGCTTGTCCAGCGCCGATTCAATCCGCGCCCCCAGCACCTTGCGTTCCAGCTCCCGGGCGGGGTTCGAGAACGAGCGGTCGTCGGAGACCGAGGCCAGCAGGTCGATCTCGTCCCCGGAGCGGTCCAGCACCACCGAGCGCTCCTCGCGCCGGGTCTTGCGCCGCCGCAGCTGGTCCAGGCAAAGATTCGTCACGATCCGGTAGATCCAGGTGTAAAACGAACATTCAAAACGGAAATTGCCGATATACCGGTAGGCTTTCAGGAATGCCTCCTGGTAAATGTCCTCGGCGTCGTGCTCGGAGCCGGTCAGGTGCAGCGCCAGCCTCAGAACCTGATGCTCGTACTGCCGCACCAGGGTGTCGAAGGCCGCCCGCGAACCCGCCTGCGCCTCGCGGATCAGCTCCATCTCCGGCGCGCGGGCCTCCGCCCGCTCCTCGGCGGTCTTCTCTCCGTTCATCGTTCTGGTTTGAGACATGCCTGGAGAGAATTGTACCTTCCGCGCGGTTGGCCAGGCCGAACCCCCCGGCCCTCGAAGCGGAAAAACAGGATAGGTCGTCGCATCCATTGTCATCGAATCTGTGCTCCGGGTGAGAGAAATATCCGCACTCCGATAGACGCGGAGACAGCTTCTTTGTGAGCCGCTCATTCCCCCGCACGCCTGAATCGGGCGCGGCCTGAGCCGCGTTCCAGCCGCGCCGCCGGGCTGACTCACCTCAGACCCACCCCTTTCCGGACTTGCCCCGCCCGGTACACTGGAAAAACCATGAACCAGAATCTCTTTGAGCCGTCCGATCTCCCGCAGCCGTCCGATTCCTCGCCTACTCCCTCCTCCGTAGCATCGTTTACCGCCCACTGCGACGGCGGCTCGCGCGGCAACCCTGGCCCCGCGGGCTACGGCGCCGTTGTCGAAGACGCCGAAGGCCGCACCGTCGCCCGGCTGAGCGAATTTCTCGGGATACGGACCAACAACTACGCCGAATATTCCGGCCTGCTGGCGGTTCTGCGCTGGGCCATCGAGAACGGCGCCAGTCGCCTGTGCGTCGTCTCCGACTCCGAATTGATGGTCAAACAGATGCAGGGCAAGTACAAAGTGGCCAGTCCCATCCTTCGCCCGCTCTTCGAGGAGGCCAGGAAACTGGCTCGCACGATCACCCGCTTCGAAATGCGCCACACCCTGCGCGGCGGCAATAAAGAAGCCGACCGGCTGGCCAACGAGGCCATGGACAAAGGCATGGGCAAACGCAGGGGCTGAGAGGCGAAAGGACTCAGTCTCTCAACGTTTGATTTTGTGCCATCCGGGGTGCCCCAGCCCCCGATTCTGGAACCTGGGATTGACCATCGCAAGGTACGAATCCACGCGCTCAACACCCCAGGGGAATCGAGCGGCAATCCCAGATCTCGAACACGGAGCCATCTCGATTCCCACAGAGGCCAGATTGAGCGTCTAGCCTATTTTGGGGTATCGGTTTCAGCGGAGCGGCATAACCGTGGCGCATCCATCTCCTCTCAAGTGGGTGATCGACCGTTTGATCCAAGCCCGTCCGTCAAAGATGAAGCTAGAGCCTGTTATGAACGTTCGCGCAGGCGGCGTTGCACAGTCTTTACCGATCCGCCATTCAACCTCGGAAAGGAGCAGGACAATCGATCCAATGATTCACTCTCCGCGAAAGCCGCCCTCGATTGGCGCAAGAAATGGGTGACGGAGTGCGTGCGGGTTTTCCCAATCTGAAAATAATTTTGCATTTTGTGAGCAATAGAGACTATATTGCTCCTTCTTGGTGCGCGATAAGGGATTATCTTGGTTCTAGTGTCCAGTCGGTTCCATCAACCATACCGATGGCCGAACCGCTACGGGCGAGAGTTTCTTCCGGACGGGCCGGCCTGAGGCGCAACTTTTCCTTTAATGCAGGCTTTCTTCCAGTGGAAGGGTCCGGAAAGAATACGATGCGCTCAATGAAGGCGTTCCCCCTGTGTGTATTGGCATGCGCGCTGCTTTGCAGTTCAGGCTTGCAGGCCCAGAATTCCACCGTTGCCCCGCGGATTACCGCCTCAATCGACAATTCCTCCCTCACGACGCTCCGGGGCAACGTGCCGGGCTTGGCGCGGACCGCTACGGAGCAGGGCGAGGCCTCTTCATCGACCGAGCTGGATCACATGCGCCTCGTTCTCTCGCGCACCAGCGACCAGCAGGCGGCGCTCGATCTGTACCTGGCCCAATTGCAGGACAAAGCTTCGCCCAACTACCACAAGTGGCTCACCCCGGCTCAGTTCGGCGCGCTCTACGGCCCGGCGGACTCCGACGTTGCGGCTCTTGTGGCCTGGCTGCAATCGCGCGGGCTGACGGTGGATACGGTCTCGGCCGGGCGCACGAATATCTCCTTTTCCGGGACGGTGAGCCAGGTGGAGGCGGCCTTTCACACCTCGATTCACAGCTTTTCGGCCAACGGGCAGCAATTTACATCGAATACCACGGACCCGCAGATTCCCACGGCGCTGGCCGGAGTGGTGATGGGCGTCGCGCACCTGAACACCATCCATCCCCAGCCGCAGTCGGTGCATGGAAGCGCGGGAAAATTCGACCCTGAGACGCGGCGGCCGGAGCCGTTGAGCGCCGTTTCGTCAAGCGGGACAAGGGCCGAGCTCACCGGAGGCTCAAGCAGCGAAGGCTACTCTCTCTGGCTCGTACCCGGAGACGCGGCTACGATCTACAACGCGCCGAACTCCTATAACGCCAACTTCAGCTCGGGATCGAGCTACACCGGCGCGGGCGTAACCATCGGCATCGGCGGCGACGCAACGATCAGCGCCAGCATCGTCGAAACCTACCGAAGCCTCTTTCTGGGCAGTTCGACCGAGCCCACGCTCTACTATTGCTCCAGCTCGACCTCCTGTTCGAACAGCCCAGGCTCAGGCTCCGGCTACCAGGCGAGCGACAGCGGCGAGGCATATATTGACACCGAACTTTCCGGCGGCATGGCTCCGGGGGCGACGATCGACTACTACGCCTCAACGGATCTCGAAACGGGAATTGAGGCGGCGATCGACGCCAATGTGGTGGACATCTTCGGCCTCAGCTTCGGCGAGTGCGAACAGGACATGAGCACCAGCGACAATGCACAGTGGAATAACTGGTGGCAGCAGGCGGCGACACAGGGCATCGCGGTAACGGTTTCTACCGGCGATACGGGTTCGGCAAACTGCGACGGAGATGCCGACACACTGCCTACCGTCGCTTCTCGCGGGTTGTCGGTCAACGGCCTGGCCTCGACGCCGTATAACATCGCGGTGGGAGGAACGGATTTTTATCTGCTGTGGCAGAGCAATGCTGATTTCGAAGAGTACGTGAACACATCGAGCGGCATGGGCGTTGCTGGTTCTCCGACTTATTACCGGACCGCCAAGAGCTACATCCCCGAGTCGACTTGGAACGATTCGACTTCGGTCGACACAACCTTGAGTGCCAATGTTCCGGTCACCGGCACGAACGCGAATATCGTGGCCGGTGGTGGCGGCGCCAGCAGTTGCTCGACCAACACCAACAACAGCTCGACAGTGGGAGGCGGAAGCTGCACCTCCGGCTACAGCAAGCCCTCCTGGCAGCGCGGCACCGGCGTGCCGGCAGACGCGGCGCGCGATCTGCCGGATGTCTCGTTGATGGCGGGCAACGGCTTCGACGCCGCAGTGTGGCTTGTGTGCGACAACTCCTGCGAAAATGTAGCTACCGATCCAACTTGCACCGGTTCCGACGCGGGTGCGACGCTAAATTGCTCGAATATACCGGATGGGTATTTTGACGGCTGGGGCGGCACCTCCACCGCCGCGCCGACTTTCGCGGGCATCCTGGCGCTGGTCGAGCAGTCGCAGGCACAGACGAATGGCTGCTCGGGAACTGCTTGCCGGCTGGGGCAGGCCGCTTCCGTGCTCTACAACCTCTACAACGGCAGCCATGCCAACTCGGTCTTCCACGACACGACGGTGGGCAACAACTCGGTACCCTGCAGCAGCAGCTCTTCAAACTGCACCAGGAACTCTGCTGGGCATTACTTCGAGAGCGGCTTCAACACCACCTCCGGCTACGACGAGGCGACCGGGCTGGGCAGCGTGGACGCGACAGAGCTCATCAACTACTGGAATACAGCGAATGGCTCCGCGACGGCCACGGTTGTGGTGGCTCCGGAGTACAGTACCATTGCAGCCTCGGCCCCCCTCTCGGTCCTTGTCACCGTCACCGGCTCCTCAACGGTGCCCACCGGCACGGTCACGCTCTCTGCCAGTTTGAGCGGCGCCACGATCTATACTTCCCCCCTCGCGACGCTGAGCACGAGCGGCGACAGCGCAACCTACAGCTTTACGATTCCTGCCGGCGACCTCAGCGTCGGTACCGATACGATCACCGCCATCTACAATGGCGACTCCTCCGACGCGACGTATGGAATCGCGACCGGGACGGCCACCGAGACGGTGACCTCGTCTGTTTCTGAAGCGACTTTCACGATGACGCCGCCGGCAACGAAGTCGACCATTTCCAGCCCCGGCGGCTCCACAACGGTCGCAATTACCCTGACCGCGGCGAACAGCTATACGGGCACCGTCACGTTTTCTTCTTCGTCGTGCGTGCTGACGGCGGGTCCGTCCTATGGGACGGCATACGCGCCCACTTGCACCCCTCCCAGTTCATCCACGGCGATGGGCGGAACGGCAACCTTTACCGTCTATACCACCGCGGCCACGAGCGCCGCGCTGGTCTACCCGCATTCGAGCGGTAAGGACCGCGGCCTATTCCACGGCTTGCTCGGCGCGGGCAGCGGAGCGGCGCTGGCTTTGATGGCCTTCCTGGGGATTCCGGCGCGGCGGCGCAGTTGGCGGTCGATGCTGGGCGCGCTGGTGCTGATGACGGCGCTTGGCAGCCTGGCCGGCTGCGGCGGCGGAGGCTCGGCCGGATCGAGCAGTACAGGCACTTCGGGAACAAAAGCCGGCACCTACACGTTCTCGGTGACCGCGACGGGCGATCCCGCGGTCATGCCATCGCCCGAAGTCACGTTTTCGGTGGTCGTGAACTGAAGCCGTTCAGTTGGCGTGACACCTTGGCCCTTCCCGCGGGAGGGGCCAAGTCGTTTTTGCGGGCTTTTCGAGCTTCTCTCGGTCCACTGATTGAGCGAAGATTCAATCCCGGCGAGGCGCAATTTCGCTTCCTATGGGCGCATTCGCTTCCCATCTGCCGGAACCGCCAGACGAGCGCTCAGACGAATCGCACCGGGAGAGCCGGAGCCTGAAAAATGCTGCCGGTGCGCCTTCCGGTTGATACCGGCGCGGGAATGAAAGCGATTGCCGGGCCGTTATGCTATTTGCCCAGGTTAGAGCAGATTTCCTATTGGTACAAAGGAAGAAGCTCCCCTCAGGGGCTAAAGCCCGCGGATTTTGCTGCACTTTGCGGCACGGCTGAAGCCGTGCCCTTTCAAAACCGCCTACGCCAAAGGTGAATTTGCTCCAGTCCCCAATTCCTGAAGAGTTTCAGCCCGATTCAGACGCCCACCGGGAAAGGCCTGGGGCTGGCGTCCTCGTCGATGTTGGCGGTGGGTCCGCCGCGCCAGCGATCGAAGCGACCCTGTAGCAGGCTCATCAGGCCCGTGTACCAGAAGCCGACGAGGAAAATCATGAAAAAGGGCGGGGTAAAGAAGTTCCCTTCCATCAGGTTGTACACAATGGCCCAGCCAAAAAAGCCGCCCAGGAGCAACTCAATCCATGGAGCCAATTTCAACCGCTTGCGATATTTCTTGGCCTGCGACTTTTCCCCTTTTTTCGTCACGCTGAATTTCGGCGTGCGCACAAAGGCGCTTTGAATGCCGAAAATCGCCTCCATCACCGCCTTGGAGTTGGTCACCGTGAGCCCGATGCCCACGGCCATCAGCATGGGCATGTACAAAATGGACTTCTTCCAGTTGTTGGGGAACAGTTCGCGCTGGCTCAGCACATAAAAAACGGCAATCGAAAGAGTCGAAGCGGCAAAGATCGGGAGATCGAAAAAGAGCATGACCCACCATCCCTGCAATGCCTTCACAATCGTGACCGGAACGATCAGCACGGTCATGACGACCATCAGCGGATAGGCGATGTTGGCCGTCAGGTGATAGATCGCTTCAAACTTGCGCCGCGGGCTGAGAGTCGAGGTGAAGATCGAAGGCAGCAGCTTGATCGAGACCTGAATCAGGCCTTTGGCCCAGCGCGCCTGCTGGGTTTTGAAGGCCGTCATCTCGATCGGCAGCTCGCTCGGGCACTCCACCTCGGGCAGATACTTGAAGCGCCAGCCGGCCATCTGCGAGCGGTAGCTCAGATCGGTGTCCTCGGTCAGGGTGTCGTGCTGCCAGCCGCCGCCGTCCGTGATTGCCTGACGCCGCCACATGCCGGCCGTGCCGTTGAAGTTGAAGTACTCTCCGGTGCGAACGCGCGAGCCGTGCTCGATCACGAAGTGGGCGTCGAGCAGAATCGCCTCAATCCTGGTCAGCAGGCTGTAGTCGCGATTGATATGAGCCCAGCGGGTTTGCACCATGCCGACGTCGGGCTCGGCGAAGTGGTGAATGACCTTCAAAATCCAATCCACGGGGGGCATGAAATCGGCGTCGAAGACGGCCACGAACTCGCCCTTGGAGACCTTGAGCCCCTCATCCAGCGCGCCGGCCTTGAAGCCGTGGCGATTGGTGCGGTGAACGTAGACGATCGGGTGTCCCTGGGCGGCATACCGTTCCACCACCTCGCGGGCCACGTGCTGGCTCTCGTCGGTCGAGTCGTCCAGCACCTGGATTTCGAGCTTTTCGCGCGGGTACTCCATCGCGCAGACGGCTTCCACGAGGCGCTCCACCACGAACTGCTCGTTGTACATCGGCAACTGGATCAGAACCGTGGGCAGCTCGTCGAAGAGCCGCTTCGGGTCAGGATCGTAATTTTTCTTGTATTTGAAGTACTGGTAGCACATGGTGTAGCGGTGCAGCCCGTAGACCGACAAGACGATCATCACGAAGAAGTACGGAATCAGCAGAGACAGGTCAAACCAGTTCCATTGGTAGAGTCCTTTGAAGGTCTGGTCGGCATACTGCATTTTCAGATAGTGACGCAGGCCATTCTCGGGAGCAAAGGCGAGAAGCGCAGCCATGCGCATGGGCAGCCCACACAGAAGAGAAGCGGCGGAATTCAGAGAGGGTACAATCGCGGCGAACAGGGGCAAGCCTCCACGGTCCAGATACCGGCAATTGTAGCTGATAGGCGCAGGTTCAGGATGGCCGCGTCTCGCCGGAAGCCCGCGGAAATCCGAAGTCCGGCTTGACTCTCAGTCCGCAAGCGCCCGCTGCCTGCAACCCACCGGGCATTTGAGATCCCGGCGACTGGAAAGCAGCTTGCCAAATGGTCAAGGATTACGTCGGTTTTCATCGCCCGGCAGCGAATCGGAGCGGCGAACCGCCATTTCCCCCGTGAGAAAGCCGGCTGGCTCGGGCACACCTGGACGCGACCGAAGCCGTCCCCATTCAAAACGGATCAACCATCATCCGCGGGAGGGATTACGCCGGTTTCGGACAGCAGAATCTTGTTTTATCAGGCAGAGAAGCGCGGATTGGGAAACCCGCGCTTCAGCCGGTCTGGAGACTGAGAGCATCTCGGATCGGTACATCTTCAAATGGTCAGAGGCCTGGAGCATTTCTCGTCTTGCTATGGAGTGGGCATCTTGTATTCCACCCTGGCCGCAAAAACAAGAACGCGGCGCGGGTGGGGCACCCAGACTTTATACCCTCAGGAGAAATGCGCTAGAAGGTTGTCGAGACCGTCAACCGAAAGGTCTTGCTCGGTTCCCGGAATATGTTCTGCGCGCCGTAGGCCGCGGTCACCTCGCAGTAGGTGTAGGTGCCCGCGGTGATGGCGTTCTTGCAGTCCGAGGTCGCATTCGGGAACATGGACGGCGTAATCAACTCCGCCGAGCAGCTCTGCTTGTTGCTCCCAATTCCAAGGTTGCAGTACGGCCTCTCGTTCAAGCGCAACGGGTTGTATGCGTAGTAAAGACGGAAAGGAGCGTTGATGACCGGCACGACAACGGAAATCTCGCCGCCGGTGGACATGCGGGGAACAAAGTTGGTTCCGGAGATGATGTGAATGTCCTTCTTGAACCCGACCAGCGAGCCGGGAATGCCGTTCCCGCATACTTGAGAGCCGTCTGGAGCCTGGACCAACTCAGGGCAGCCATAAAGCGGCGCCGTCAAAGCGGCAAAGCCCTCGGGGCTCTGCTTCAACTGCCCCTTGTTGAGGGCTACATCGATGCCAAAGTCGTTGAAAAGCGAGAATGTCACCGGGCCGGCGATGGGAATGCGGTACTCGACATTCGTCGTGAGGTTGGTATCGCCGCCGATCGAGGCGATCCCATAGATCGGCAGCGGCACCTGGACGCACAGGCCGGTCTGCTTCTCATTCGGGTACTGGGGAACGCAGGTGCCGTCCGGATTCGTCAATTGCACATCTTTCAGCGTGGGAACATAGCCGTAGGGCATGGCTCCGCGAATATCGAATCCGCGCAGATCGCCCTCGCCGCCCGAGTAGAAGCGGTTGTTGGGCGGTGCGACAGCGCCGCCGTAGCCCTGGATGTACCCCAGCTGCGCGCGGATGCCCAGCACGTTGCGCCCGGTGCGCGAGGGGGTCAGCAGGTGCATCGGCGTGAACTGCTTGTAGGCGACCAACGGCGCGATATAGCGAAGGTTGCCCCAGATGCCGGCGACCTGAAGAACAGCCGTGTATTCCTTGCCGCTGCGCGGGCGCAGCGGGTTGTTGATGGTGTTATAGCTGTAGCTGAGCGAGACCATGCTGTTGTCGATGCCGGTCAGCGCGTTACCCGACTGAATGCCGGAGCGGTAGCCGATGCTCTGGAAGAATGTCTGGGAGGCGGTCGAGAACGTGGTAATCGAAGACCTGCTCCACGCATAAGTGAAGCCCACGCGCTGGAAGACGTGCCGCTTGAGCGGATAGCTGATCGAGAAGTTCATCCCGTCAGAATCCTGATTGTAGTTCTGCGTCAGCGATTGCTGGGCCGCGCTCAGGTTCACCGACGCCCCGGAGGTGGCCTGGTAGTTCTTGGCTGCGTTGTAGTCCTGCTTCTGGTTGTAGACCTGGAAGCCCAGATTGAGAGGGCGATTGCGAATATACGGCTGCGAGAAGCCGAACATGAACTGGCGGCTTATGCTGCCCAGGTTGCCCTGCAGGCTGAGCGTTTCGCCTAGGCCGAGAAAGTTGTTGGTCTGGTAGTTCAAGCCCAGAAATGCGCCCGACATCCCGCTCACGCCACCGTTCAGGCCGATCGAGTTCTTGCCCTTCTCCTTGACCTTCAGCAACAGGTCCACGGTGCCGGCCTCGGTATTCTGGTGAGCTTCGGAATCCTGATCCACCTTGAGCGGTTCAAAGTACTCGAGCTGGTTCAGCCGGAGCAGGCTGTACTCCCAGAGCTGCGAATTGTAGACCTGCCCTTCCTGCAGCAGCAGCTCGCGGCGGATCACCCGGTCGCGGGTGACCGTGTTGCCCTGGAACTCAATGCGCGAGACGTAAAAAGGCTTGCCCTCATCGATGTCGATGTTGAGTGAGACGGTCTTCTTCTGGTCGTTGAAAATGGGATGGGGAATGGCGCCGAAGTTGATGTATCCCAGTTGACCGTATGCCTTTTTGAGGTTGTCTAGGCCTTTGCCGATGGCCGTGGCGTTGAACCAGTCTCCGTCCTTGATGGCGAAGGTGGCGCGCAGCGCCTTCACGTTTTTCACCGCCTTGTTGCCGGTGAATGTGATGGTGCCCAGACGGTAGCGTCCGCCCTCTTCAATGGGCATCAAAATATCGATGCGCTTGCCCTTGTTGGGCCGGAAGGTGAACCAGTTCAGACCGCCCTGATCGCGGATCTGCGTCTTGGGCTGCTCGATTGCGGCGTTGTAATAGCCCTTGTCGCGGTAGGCCTGGCGCACCCGCTCGGTATCCTCTTCCAGCTTCGAACTGTCGAAGGTCCGCGGAAAAAGATCCTCGAAGATCAGCGAATCGGGAATGCCGATGGGCCGAAGGTTCTTCATGGAGCGGCGCAGGTCAAGCGAGCTGATGTGCTGGTTGCCCGTAAATTTGATCTGGCCCACCTTCACCGCGGGGCCTTCCTTGATGTTGAAGTTCACCTGCACCGAGGCCGGGGGAATCGTCTTCACTTCGGTCTTGATGGTGGCAAACTGGTGGCCGTGCTCGGACAGAATCTCCTTGAGCACGGTCTCGGCCCGCTTGATCTTGGCCGGGTCGTACTGGCTTTCCGCAGTCAGGCCGACCTTTTCCTTCTTGAACCGGTCCAGCACATCGGACTGCGAAACCGCATTCAGACCCTTGTAGTTGATCTCGCGAATGGTGGGCTTCTCCCGAACAAAAATGTTCAGGATGATGCCCTTCTCCGAGTCTTCGCGCTCGATGCGCAGATCCTCGAAGTAACCGGTGTTCCACAGCGAGTTGAAGTCTCGCTCGATCGACACCGGGTCATAGGTGTCGCCCGGATGGGTGAAAATGCGCGCAAGAATGGTTTCCTTGGGGATGCGACGGTTGCCGATGACCCGAATCGACTCGATGGTCTGCGATAGCTGGCCGGCGGTCTGCGGCTCCTGGGCCAAGGCCGACGCGGCACTGAGCGCCAAGGCAACCAGGAGCACCGTGCGCGCCAGCAGGCTTGCGGTTCGCAAGGCACGAGAGACGGGATTGCGCTTGATCTTCGCCGGGCGAACGCCCAGCTCCGAGCACAAGTAGTGATGCGGTCCAAAGTTCGGATTCACGGCAAGAATATCGACACCCTCAATACTGAAAATCTTGATCCTGTCTCGCGGAAAGACTGATTTTACCACCCCAGCTACAGGTCTTCCTCTCCGGGAGCCCCGGTTGAATTGGAGCGCGGCCATTGAAGCTCAATCACCGGACAAAGTGTTGCCTCGGAAACCGAGCCTCTCCCAGAATCCTCCAGCCGCGAGTGTATCCCTGGTGCGCAGGTAGCCAGCAACGAGAATCTCTCACGGGGTGCGGCCCTGCAGTCGACAAAACCAGCCCTTGAGAATCCCAACTGTTGGGAACCTAAAGAACAGTCTAACGGACTCCGGCAGGTTAGAGCATTTTTCTACCCGCCAGATTGAGCAACTTCTCCTTTTTTGTCTGCGCCGGGCAGTCCCGCTGGCTACTGCGCACCTTTATAGCGGGCGTCTTGGCAGTCTAACTTCCAGTGCTTTTGTGCGCTACCGCGGAGGCTTCGGCCGCGGCTCAGTCCGGTTGGTCGATCAAGCTGCCATGAAATATTCCGATGATCTCCTTCTTTTTCGCCTCGCATTCGATTCCTGAGGTATGCTTTTCAACATCAGGCTTGGAATCTGGCGATTGCCTGAAAGCAAACAGGTCTGACCGGAAACAGCCGGCAAATGGAGACAGCGTTGAACCTCAATATTCCCATGCTCCTGATCCGGGTGGTGGTGGGCTTCGTATTCCTCCTTGAAGGCGTTCTCACGTTCCTGCGGCCGGCAGAGCTGGGCGCGATCCATTTTGCCTCCATCGGCCTGCCCTATTCTCATTATCTGGCGCCGCTGGTGGGGGGCGTCGAGATTGCCGGCGCCGTGGCAATCCTGCTGAATTTATACGCAGGCGATGCTGCGCTTGCGTTGCTTGCGGTGATGGTCGCCGCCGTGATCACCACCAAGCTGCCCATCCTGCTGGGCAGGCCGTTGGGGCCGTTTGCTCCCGAAAAACTGAAGGATTACGGATGGCTGAGCTTTTTCCACGCGGCGCGCATTGACCTGTGCATGATTTTTGGCCTGCTGGCCATCGCCATCGATTCCGGTTTGAAGATCGGGCGCAGAAGACGCTGGTACCAGAGCGGCAAATAGTTCCGGGGCCGTTTGTTTTGCACCAACCCGGGCTAGCTCGAAGCGACCGGCGTAGACTTCAATATGACCGATTCTTTCAATCTTGAACGCTTTGTCAGCGCCCAAGCCGAGGTTTTCCCCCGGGTTCTGGCCGAGTTGCGTGCCGGTGAAAAGCGCAGCCACTGGATCTGGTTCATCTTTCCGCAGATGAAGGGCCTGGGCCACAGCCCGCAGTCGGACTACTACGGCATCGGCTCGCTCGATGAGGCAGTGGCCTACGTCCGTCATCCGCTGCTCGGCCCGCGGCTGGTCCAATGCACGCGGCTGGTTCATCGCGTCGAGGGGCGCGAACTCGGCGAGATCCTGGCGTTTCCCGACGATCTGAAATTCCGCTCCTCGATGACGCTGTTTGCGCGCGCAGTCCCTGAAGTCCCGATCTTCCGCGAGGCCCTGGACAAGTATTTCAACGGACAACCCGACCCACGGACGCTCGCATTGCTGGGGTAGGGTGCGCGGGGGAGCCGGGCATCATTCGATGGCGAAGACCGCGTAGACGCTGGCCTCGCTGCTGACCGTGTGCGGCTCAATGGCCAGCGGCTGAGCCGGCTCGGCGCTCTTGGCCATGGCGAAGACACGGCCGACCAGCGGGCGCGGATACTGCGGCGCGGAAAGCTGGTTGGTCACATAAATCGGCGCACCCAGGCGCACGCCCATTCCCTTGGCCAGCACCGCGGCGGTTTCCCGCAGGCGGGCAGTGGCCAGTACCAGCGCCTTCTGCTCCAGAGCGTGCTCGTCCTCGACCGTCCAGTCGATTGCGCCGCTGCTGGTGGCGCCCGCGCTGACGGCCGCGTCGAGGATCTCGGCCGCGCGCGCCGGCGTGGTTTTCACGGTCCACTGCTGCGCCAGCCGGAACTTGTGAGGCTTGTCGTATTCAGGCTCAAGATATTGCGATTCGCTGTGGATGGAGGTGGCCTGAATGCCGGCCTGCCGCAGCGCGGCCACAATGGCGTTCGAGGTTCGCGCGCCCTCGGCATAGGCCGATTTTGCGTCGCTGGGCTGGGTTGTGAAGCCGATGTGCAGGATGGCCACATCCGGATCGGCCGTCGCCTGCGCTTCCGCGCTGACGCTGAGGGTGCGGTTGGTGGAGTCGATCTTCAACTCCGGCGGGCTCGCCTGTTGCGCCGCGAGAGTGAGACCGGAGGCCAGTAATGCGGAGGCAGCAAGAATACGAAACAAGGTCATGGAAGACTCCTTCTCCTGTTTGGACTGTGGGCGCACACGATGGGCGCGTTTTGGATCCGGCAAGAAAACAGTGAGATGGTATTCCCACCCATTTCCGCAAAAGACGCGGAAATGGATGGGGCACCCTGACAGGATTTCGTTGCCGGATCACTCCGGTTTTGTGTATTTCTCGCCAAAAATTCGCAGCTTGGCCAACGTCGCCGCCGCCTGGCCGCTGTCAATGGCTTCGGCTCCCAGGCCAACGCCCTCCTTCAGATCGCCAGCCAACCCGGCGGCCACGAGCGCTGCCGCGGCGTTCAGCAGCACAATCTCGCGCCGCGCGCCGGGAAGGCCGGTAAGCACGTCGTACAGCAAAGCCGCATTGATTTTCACATCGCCGCCCGTAAACTGGTCGAGCGTTGCGCGGGGCACCCCGGCCATCTCCGGGGTCACGCGGGCGGCTTTCAGGGTTGGCGCGCCACCGCTCTCCGGCTCTTCAATGCGCGCCACAATCGACTCGCCAGTGGTCGTCAGCTCGTCGATGCCGTCGGTGCCATGCACGACGAAGGCCCGTTTGGCTCCCAGCATGGCCAGCGTCCGGCCTACCAGCAGAACCTTGCTGGGCGCCAGCACGCCGATCACCTGCGCCCGCGCCCCGGCCGGATTGGTCAGCGGCCCGCAGAGGTTGAAGATGGTTCTGAAGCCCAGAGCCCGGCGCAGCGGCCCGACCGCCTTCATCGCCGGATGATAGAGCGGCGCATAGAGGAAGACGAAGCCGGTCTGGCGCAGGCATTCGGCGGCCAGCTCCGGCCCCAGCTCGATGGGCACGCCGAGGGCCTCCAGCACGTCGGCCGCGCCACAGAGTGAAGTGACGGCCCGGTTACCGTGCTTGGCCACTTTGGCCCCCGCCGCCGCGGCCACCAGCGCCGCGCCGGAGGAGATGTTGAAGGTCAACGGGCCTCCGCCGCCGGTGCCCACCACGTCCACCAGCTCGTCCCGCTCGGCGTCGGTCAGGGGCAGCGGCGTGGCGTGTCTGCGCATCTCGTCGACAAAGCCCGCCAGTTCGGGCGCCTGTTCGCCGCGCGTGGCCATCACGGTAACCAGCGCCGCGGTCTCCACGTCGGGTACGCCGCCGGAGAGAATCTCTTCGAGCGCGGCCGCAGCCTGCTCACGGGTCAATGCCGCGCCGTCCTCGGCCAGCGGCTTCAAAAGCTCTTTCAACGAGGCCATATCCATTCATGGTAAAGGACGGCATGGACCCGCTCCCGCGGCCGCACTCTCTGTATGGCTCTATCTTCCCTGTTCGGTGATGCGGACCGAATGCTCCAAACGGAAGCCGAGCATCGTTCCTGCCGGCAGAAAAATCTGTTTGTTGCCCGTGAAAGCGCTTCCGGCCGTGCCTGCGCCGGCGCCGGCCAGCCCGCCGATCAGCGCGCCCTTTCCACCGCCGGCCAAACCGCCCACGAGGGCTCCAAACCCGCCGCCGCCGCCGATAAATGTCGCGCTGCGCCGTCCCTTGCCGCGTTCGGCTCGTTCAATGGAGCTGGTGGAAACCGGGTAGCTTCCCCACCTGGTCCTCACCCGTTCCAGACGAAGCTCCAGCCGCGCGCCTCCCTTGAACCGGCCCAGCGGTTTGGCGTCCACCACGATGCCCTCGGCGTGTGCGCCGCGGGGAATCACGGTTTGCCCGTTTACAACCACATCACCGGCGACGGTGGCGCGGAACGAATCGCCGGACTGGCTGATCTTCGAGCCAAGATCCTCATCCAGGCTGACGCGAATCCGCGTGCCCGGCGGAAGATCGACGACCGTGGGCGGCGGCGCGGCTGCCTGGCCGGATTGCGGGTTGGCCGTTCCAGACTGCGGGTTGGCTGTGCCCGGCTGCGGGTTGGCCGCGCCCGGCTGCGAATTGGCCGGCTGCATTGCTCCCTGGCCCGACGGCTGGGCTGCGGGGTTTTGCTGTGGATTCTGCGCCGTCTGCGCGCCCTGGCTCGCTGTCTGCGAGGTATTTCCTTTGCATCCGCTGAACAGCAGCGGGGCGACCAGCGCCAGCGCTGCGAGAGAAATCAATCTGCGGTCGAGACGCATTGCTTCAACTCCTTGGGGAAAGAATTTGGGGGCTGGATTTGCCCGCACACCCTGCATCTTACACCTGCCCTGCGCGGCTCTGAGCCCCAGCCAGGCGCATCCAGTTTGCCGCTTCTCTGTGATGCCGGATACAATTCCGATACCGCTGGCACGGCGTCGTATCGCCTGTCCTTTGACAGGCCCGGCCCGAATCCTTGACCCCAGCGGACAGGGCGGTTCCTACCTTGAAGATTCATGAATATCAGGCAAAAGAAGTCCTGGCAAAATACGGCGTAGCCGTGCCCAGGGGCGAAGTGGCCAACACGCTCGAGGAAGCAGGCGTGGTGGCCCGCAAACTGTTTGCCGAGGGCGCCACGGGCGTCGTCGTCAAAGCCCAGATTCATGCCGGAGGCCGCGGAAAAGGCGGCGGCGTGAAAGTGGCACGCACGCGGGAGGATGCCGACAAGTACGCCAAAGACATTCTCGGCATGACATTGGTCACCCACCAGACCGGCCCACAAGGCCAGAAGGTGCAGCGGCTGCTGATCGAGGAGACGGCGGCCATCGACCGCGAGCTTTATCTCGGCATCGTGCTCGATCGCGCGACCGGCAGGCTGGTCTTCATGGCCTCGCAGGCCGGGGGCATGGAGATCGAGGTCGTGGCTGCTAAAACTCCCGAGGCCATCTTCAAGGAAATTATCGATCCGGTGGTTGGCTTTGGCGCATGGCAGGCGCGCAAGCTGGCCTTTGCGCTGGGGCTCAAGCCGACCCAGATCAATGCGGCGGTCGTCTTTCTGCAAAGCCTCTACAAAGCCTTCATCGAGAGCGACGCCTCGCTGCTGGAGATCAATCCTTTCATCACGACCAAGGACGACAAGCTCTTCGCCCTCGACGCCAAGATGACCTTCGACGACAACGCCCTCTTCCGCCACGCGGACCTCAAGGCGCTGCGCGACACGGCCGAAGAAGATCCGCTCGAGGTCGAGGCGAGCAAGTACGCGCTCAACTACATCAAGCTCGACGGCTCGATTGCCTGCATGGTGAACGGCGCGGGCCTGGCCATGGCCACCATGGACATCATCCAGTACGCCGGCGGCTCGCCGGCCAACTTTCTCGACGTGGGCGGCGGCGCAAGCCAGGAGCAGATCGAGCACGCCTTTGAAATTCTGCTTTCAGACGCCAACGTCAAGGCCATCTTCATCAACATCTTCGGCGGCATTCTGCGCGTGGACCGGCTGGCCACGGGCGTGGTCGCGGCGGCGCTCAATTTGAAGGTCAAGGTGCCCATCATCCTGCGCCTCGAAGGCACCAACGTCGAGGAGGGCCGCAAAATCCTCAAGGAATCGGGCCTCAACTTCCAGGTGGGAGCAACGATGAAAGAAGCAGCGGAATTGGTGGTAAAAGCAGCAGCTAGCTGCTAGCTACTAGCTGCTAGCTCTTCGGTGCGGGGATGAGCGAAATCTGAGGAATTGATCCGTCGGGGAGAAACTCGGGGAGAACCATGGCGCAGGACTACCACCAATTGATTGTCTGGCAGTGGGCCATTGAGTTAACAGTTTGTATTTACAAACTGACTCGAACTTTTCCTAAAGAAGAACAGTATGGGCTGATTTCACAGATGAGAAGGGCCAGCATTTCCGTAGCAAGCAATATCGCCGAAGGGCGCGGAAGGCTAACACCAGGAGAGTTCCGTCAATTTCTAGGACTCGCACAAGGTTCAACATACGAACTTCAAACCCAGCTTTTGGTTGCCAGAAAACTTGGAATGGGAAGCGAAGAGCCCCTCAATTGGGCCGAATCGCTCAGCGATGAAGTATCCAAGATGCTTGGATCGTTTATCCAAACTCTGAGAGTTCCGGAGCGAAAAGCTAGAAGCTAGGAGCTAGAAGCTAATGGCTGTATTGGTCGACAAAAATACGCGCTTGATCGTGCAGGGAATCACCGGCAAAGAAGGAACTTTTCACGCCATGGGCTGCGCTGAATACGGCACGAAAGTGGTCGGCGGAGTCACTCCCGGCAAAGGCGGCACGACCCACGAGGGCTGGCCGGTCTTCAACACCGTGGCCGACGCCGTGGAAAAAACCGGCGCCAACACCACGCATGATCTTCGTTCCTCCGCCGTTTGCCGCCGACGCCATTCTCGAAGCCGAGGACGCGGGCATTCCGCTGATCGTCTGCATCACCGAGGGCATTCCCACGCTCGATATGGTCAAGGTCTGGGCCAAGCTCAAGAACTCGAAGTCGCGGCTGATCGGCCCCAACTGCCCCGGCGTCATCTCGCCCGGCAAGGCCAAGATCGGCATCATGCCCGGCCGCATCCACAAAGAGGGCTCGGTGGGCATCGTCTCCCGCTCCGGAACGCTGACCTATGAGGCCGTGCATCAGTTGACCCAGCGCGGCATCGGCCAGTCCACCGCGATTGGGATCGGCGGCGATCCCATCATCGGCACCACGCACATCGACGCGCTGCGCCTGTTCAACGACGACCCGGAAACCGAAGCCATCATCATGATCGGCGAGATCGGCGGATCGGCTGAAGAGGCCGCCGCGGAGTTCGTCAAGCAGCACGTGAAAAAGCCGGTGGTCGGCTTCATCGCCGGGCAGACCGCGCCTCCGGGCCGCCGCATGGGCCACGCCGGCGCCATCATCAGCGGAGGCCAGGGCACCGCGGCCGAGAAGATGAAGGCCATGACCGCGGCTGGCATCCACGTGGTCGTCTCGCCGGCTGAAATCGGCGCCGCGGTTGCGCAGATTCTCGGCAAAGTCTAGGATTACGCCGCGTCGGAAGACAGTAAAGGCTCACCGCTTTGGTGGGCTTTTTCTGTTTCCGATTCCCATGGCCTTGCCGCGCGGCAGCCTCGTCCGCCCTGGCCCGCGATTACAATGAAGACAGCAGGCAAATCCCACTCCAGGAGCAAGATTCCGTGGCGCAACGCACCTTCAGCATCGTCAAGCCGGACGCGGTCCGCAAAGGTTATACCGGAGCCATTCTGGCCGAAATCGATAAGGCTGGTTTTCAGATCGTGGCCATCAAACAGCAATCCATCTCGAAGGAGCAGGCCAAGGGCTTTTATGCCGTTCACGCCGGCAAGCCGTTCTTCGACGGGCTTTGCGAGTTCATGTCCTCGGGGCCGCTGGTTTTGCTGGTGCTCGAAAAGGAAAACGCCATCGCCGACCTGCGCAAACTGATGGGCGCCACCAATCCGGCCAACGCCGAAGAGGGGACCATCCGCAAGAAGTTCGCCGCTTCCATCCAGGAGAACGCCATCCACGGCTCCGACGCCGAACAGACGGCCGCCTTCGAGATCGGCTACTGGTTCGCAGGCTACGAACTGATCTAAAGGCTCTGACCCCGCGATTTCGCGCGTTGCATTTCTCATCCCTGGCCCCGAGGGCGGGCCCGGGAGCACCCGGAGCTAGCACAGAGACAGGCAGTCTGAGCTCTGGTCGCAAGACCAAGAAAGGCCCCGTTCAAGCCGGACTTGAACGGGGCCTTTGTTGTGCCTGCGGCGGTTTCTAGCGCTTTGC
This sequence comes from uncultured Acidobacteriaceae bacterium, assembly GCA_963788415.1. Classification (GTDB taxonomy): domain Bacteria; phylum Acidobacteriota; class Terriglobia; order Terriglobales; family Acidobacteriaceae; genus Telmatobacter. The sequence goes on from CAWBHO010000093.1 coordinate 23,182, forward strand.
CTGGATGGTCTTGGCGCCGGCGCCCACTTTCTTGGCTGCGCGTCTGGCGCTGATGGCGTGCATCTCCTTGCCCATGCTGGATTGGTTGATGACCAGCTGCATGGCCAGGTTGATGATGTTGCTGGTGCACCAGTAAAGAGCGAGGCCGGATGCGTAGTGCAGCAGGAAGAAGCCGAACATGACGGGCATCATGATGGCCATCATGCGGCGCTGGTTGGGGTCCATGCCCGGTGACGGCGTGAGAACCTGGACCAGAAACATGCTGATGATGATGAGGATGGGCAGAATGTATTTCGGATCGGGCGAGGAGAGATCGGCGAGCCAAAACCAGTGGGCCTGGCGCAACTCAACGGCATTCTGCAAAACGCGAAAGTAGGCCCAGAAGAGCGGAATCTGCGGCAGCATGGGCAGGCAGCCGCCATACATATTGACCCCCTCCACCTTGTAAAGCTCCATCATCTCGCTGTTCATGTCGGCCCGCTTGGGGTCGGTGGCCTTCAGATGCGCGTAGCGCTTCTTGATGGCCTCAACCTTGGGCTGCACGCGCATCATCTTCAGCGATGACTTCAGCGCCATGAAGCGGAAGGGGATCATGACGACGGTAAAGACGGAGGTGACGATAATGATGGCCCAGCCCCAGTTGTTGGCGCCGCCTCCCATGTGGTCGTGCAGGAAGCGCAGCGCCAGGTAGAGCGGCTTGGCGACGACCGTGATCCAGCCAAACTGGATGAGCGGCTCCAGCGAGGGCCCGTCGGCTTTGCCGTCCGCGCCGATGGCGTGGATCGAGGCCAGCACGTCCATTGCCTTGGGGCCGGCATAGAGGCGCAGGCGCGTGACGCCGCTGGTGTTTCCCACAGCCAGTCCGATCACGTCGGATGGCTTTTTCTGGCTGGTGGAGTCGCTCGTCTCGGCGGCCAGTTCCAGCGGGTTGTGCAGCGTGACAACCGTCGTGCCGGCGGACGAGTCCGGCAAAAAGACGGCGGCGAAGTAGAGATCCATCACGCCCGCATAGTCGTAGGGCTGGTCGAGCGTGGAGTCGCCGCTCACCTTCTTGGCGTCGGTCGATTCGTCCTTGCCGTTGAGAGACCAGACAAACTTGCCGTAGGCGAATTGCATGGCGTCGTCCTGGTCGCCGAGCCCGCTGGGCCAGGCCAGCAAAGCCCGCACCGGAACCCCATTTCGTTTCACCTCGACATCGGCCGTCACCACGTAGCTCGAGTCGATGTGGAAGGTCTTCACCGCATCCAGGCCATTCGCCGCGTAGTGGAAGGTCACCGAGCAAGGAGCCTGCAGCACGCCAGTAGGTGAGGCAGCACCCGAGACGGAGACCTGATACAGGGCCGAATTCAGCTCTTTGGTCAGTTCCGGCTCATAAGTGAAGAGCGAAAGCGGCAAGCCGAAGGCTGTCGTCTTGGCGTTCACCAGGTCAAGCTGCCTGCCGCCCGGATCGGGGTGGTCCTTGTACTGCTTGCCCTCCAGAATCCAATGCTCCACCTGCGCGCCCTGATTGGTGAAAATCACCTTCAAATCTCCGTT